>NZ_JBHVAK010000006.1:0-81990 GCF_042667085.1 Nocardia sp. NPDC057353 | reverse complement strand
CACATCTACCCCCGCAGACCCCCCCCCTCCCCCCCCGACTACCCCCCCCCCTGCCCCGACCGCCCCGCGCCCCGGGGCCTAGAGGGGCTGTGCGACTGCGCTGATGGTTAGCGCAGTCGCACAGTGCGTGTTGAGTTGCCGTTGGTGGATCTGGCGGTTGCCGGTGTAGGGGCAGTTGGCGGATGCGCCGTCGAGGTGCGTCCGTGCACGGGCCGCGCCGGCGCGGCTGTCGAACCGTCAGGTGCGCGCCCCCAGTAGTTCGTCCACCAACTGCTGGACTCGCTGCTGGATCTGGTCGCGGATCGGGCGTACCGCGTCGACGCCCTTGCCCGCGGGGTCGTCGAGCTGCCAGTCGCGGTAGGTGGTGCCGGGCAGGACGGGGCAGGCGTCGCCGCAGCCCATGGTGATCACGACGTCGGCGGCCTCGACGGCGGCGTAGGTGAGTTTCTTCGGGGTCTGGGCGCTGATGTCGATGCCGAGTTCGGTCATCGCCTCGACCGCGGCGGGGTTGATGGTGGCGGCGGGGTCGGAACCGGCCGAGTGGGCGTGGATGGCGTCACCGGCGAGGTGGATGAGGAAGCCTTGGGCCATCTGGGAGCGTCCGGCGTTGTGGATGCAGACGAACAGCACGCTGGGTTTGCCGGTGGTCACTGGGCGGTCGCCTTTCCAGGGATGGGGATGTCGAGTTCGGTGAGCAGGGCGCGGACGCGGGTTTCGATGTCGTCGCGGATGGGGCGGACAGCGTCGAGGGTGAGGTCGGCGGGGTCGGCGAGGGTCCATTCCTCGTAGCGGCGGCCGGGGTAGAGGGGGCAGGCGTCGCCGCAGCCCATGGTGATGACGACGTCGGCGGCCTGGATGATCTCTTCGGTCCAGGGTTTGGGGAATTCGCCGGTGATGTCAATGCCGACTTCGGCCATGGCTTCGATGGCGGCGGGGTTGATCTGGTCGCCGGGTTCGCTGCCGCCGGGCCAGGCGACGGCGTTGGTTCCGGCGAGGTGGGTGAAGAAGCCGAGGGCCATCTGGGAGCGTCCGGCGTTGTGGGTGCACAGGAACAGCACGGTGGGGGTGCCGGTGTGGGCCTTGCCCTCGACGCGGGCGAGGGCGGTGAGGCGCTGGCGGGCGAAGCGCTCGGCGAGCAGGGGCAGGTAGTTGACGACGGTGGCGCGTCCGGCGAACTGGTCGTAGGAGGTGTGCAGGAACCGTTCGATGGTCTCGGTGCCGAACACGCCGTCGAACTCGCGCTGCAAGCGGGTGGCGGCGGTCTTGAGGGCGAGTTGCTGGTCGATGGTGAGGTCTTCGCGCAGGTAGCGGGCGACGGGGCTGGCGTCGGTCATGGTCTCTCCGTCGGTGGAGGTGGACTGGTGGGTGTCGATGAGTTCGGTGAGCAGTGCCTGCACGCGGGCGGCGATGTCTTCGCGGATCAGGCGCATGCGTTCGATGCCGTCGATGCCGCGGGTGGAGGGTTCGTCGGTGTCCCAGCGGATCAGCCGCGGTCCGGATGGGAGGTCGAGTTCGGCTTCGCGGCCGAGCACGACCACGATGTCGGCGTGGGCGGCGAGGGCCGGGTCGAGGGGTTTGGGGTGTTCACCGTCGACGGTGGCGCCGACCTCTTCGAGTACCTGGACCGAGAGCGGGTTGAGGCCGGCGCCGGGGTCGGTGCCCGCGGAGTGCACGCGCACGATTCCGGGGCCCGCCTGGCGCAGGAGCGCGGCGGCCATCTGGGATTTGCCGCTGTTGCGCACGCAGACGAACAGCACCGACGGTGTGGTCACGGCTGCACGCTCCCCTCGATCGGGTCGGTGCGGAAGCGTGTGCGCAGGGCGAGGGAGACGTAGACGAGGGCGACGAGGACGGGGACTTCGATGAGCGGGCCGACGACGCCGGCGAGTGCCTGGCCGGAGGTGGCGCCGTAGGTGGCGATGGCGACGGCGATAGCGAGCTCGAAGTTGTTGCCCGCGGCGGTGAAGGCCAGCGTGGTGGTGCGGGCGTAGCCGAGCCCGAGCAGCGCGCCGAGGGCGTAGCCGCCACCCCACATGAGGGCGAAGTAGGCCAGCAGCGGGATGGCGATGCGGACGACGTCGAGGGGCTGGGAGGTGATGCGGTCGCCTTGGAGGGCGAACAGGATCACGATGGTGAACAGCAGTCCGTAGAGGGCCCACGGGCCGATCGCCGGGAGTAGCCGGGTTTCGTACCAGTCGCGGCCCTTGGCGCGTTCGCCGAAGCGGCGGGTGAGGTAGCCCGCGAGCAGGGGAATGCCGAGGAAGATCAGCACCGACTTCGCGATCTGCCAGGGGGAGGCGTCGATGCCGGTCTGTTCCAGGCCGAGCCAGCCGGGCAGGACCGAAAGGTAGAACCAGCCGAGCACGGCGAACATGACGACCTGGAAGACCGAGTTCAGCGCCACCAGTACCGCGGCGGCTTCGCGGTCGCCGCAGGCGAGGTCGTTCCAGATGATGACCATGGCGATGCAGCGGGCGAGCCCGACGATGATCAGGCCGGTGCGGTACTCGGGCAGGTCGGGCAGGAAGATCCAGGCCAGCGCGAACATCAGCGCGGGGCCGAGCAGCCAGTTCAACACGAGTGATCCGGCCAGGAGTTTGCGGTCGCCGGTGACGGTGTCGAGGCGGTCGTAGCGGACCTTGGCCAGCACCGGGTACATCATGATCAGCAGCCCGATCGCGATGGGCAGGGAGATGCCGTCGATCTCGATCGCGCTCAGCCCGTCGCCCAGACCGGGGATGAGCCGGCCCAGCAGCAGCCCGGCGGCCATCGCAACGCCGATCCAGACGGGCAGGAACCGGTCGAGGGTGGACAGCTTGCCCACGACCGCGGGTTCGGTGGCGGTGGTGCTCATGCGGGGACCTGCCCGCAGCAGTCCGCCTCGGTGCCGATGTCGGCGCCGGTGGTGGCGGGCAGGTGCAGCAGCTCGCCGATGCGGGCCAGTGCCTCGGGCACGACGCGGTAGTACACCCAGGAGGCGCGGCGCTCGGATTCGAGCAGCCCGGCCTCGCGCAACACCTTGAGGTGGTGGGAGATGGTCGGCTGGGACACCTCGACGCCCGCGGAGATGTCGCAGACGCACGCTTCGCGCGTCGACCGTGAGGCGATCGAGCTGAGCAGCTGCAACCGCACCGGGTCCGACAGCGCCCGGAACACGCTCGCCAGTTCCGCCGCGCCCTGCGTGGTCAGGGGTTCGCGGACCAGGGGCGAGGCGGTGCACGCCTGGATCGGGATCACCGGCAGCTGTGACTTCGACATAGGTCGATATTGATCGATATCGAATCTCAGGGCAAGCGAACGGCAGGTGAACGCTCGTCCGACGGGCGTGGGGTCAGTTGACGGGGCTGCGGCGTTCGAGCAAGACGACATCGTGCCAGGTGCCGTCGATGTCGATGAGGCGTTCGCGGATGCCGACGGTGCGGTATCCGGCGGAGTGGTGCAAGGCGAGTCCGGCCCGGTCGGCGGGCAGGACTCCGGTGCTCAGGGTCCGCAGCCCGGCCTCGTCGGCGGCGATGACCAGCGAGCGGATCAAACCCTTACCGACACCGTGGCCGCGCTGGTCCTCGGCGACGAACACAGTGCTCTCGGCGATCCCGTCGTCGGCGGGGCCGAGCGGGGACCGGGACAACGCAGCCCACCCGGCGATGCCGCCGTCGCGTTCGGCGATCCAGCGATGTTCGGGCAACCAGTCCTGCACCGAGGTGGCACCGCCGAGGCGCACGACGACAGGCAGATCGGCATCGGTCATGGCGCGCACGGTCACGTCGGCGGGAACGTCGGACGGGCAGCAGGGGCGCTGCCCGAGCGCGCCCATGACCGCGTCGGCGGCGTGGGGCAGACCGGTGCAGCAGGCGGGGTTGATCGCGACCACGCTGGTGGTGCCCCGCTTGGACACGCTCACGAACCCGACCTCGGCGAGCTTGCGCACGTGATGCGAGACCGTGGGCTGCCCGACTCCGAGCGCTTCGGCCAATTCCCCGATCGTGGTCCCGCCGGGGCGGGCGGCGACCTGGTGCAACAGCCGCACCCGCGTCGGGTCGGCAAGGCATGCGAACCAAGCCGCGTAGGTCGTTGCCTCCGCCACCGGCAGTGGCACCACCTCGGCGCGCACGGCGTCGGCGTCGCGGACGACGGGCATGTCGAGGGATGTCATACACGACAGTCTATTGCGTGTCGTGCAATCAATCGATGGTCATCGATGGTTGCTTTCATCGACGTCTGTCGATACAGTCGCGCCCATCAATCGATGACCGTCGATGAATGGAGACGTGATGAGTAACGACGATCTGCCTGTGGTCGTGATCGGTGCCGGTCCGACCGGCTTGGCCGCCGCCGCCGAACTCGCCGGGCGTGGCCTGTCCCCGCTCGTGCTCGAGCGCGGCGCCGCCGCCGGGGCTGCGGTCGGGGAGTGGAATCACGTGCGGCTGTTCTCCCGGTGGGGTGAGCTGATCGCCCCGGCCGCTGCCCGGCTGCTGGAACCGACCGGGTGGAGCACCCCCGATGCCGACGCCTACCCGACCGGGCAGGAATGGCAGCGCGACTACCTCGAGCCGCTGGCGGCCGCGCTGGGTGCGGATGTGGTGCGGACCGGGGTCGAGGTCGTCGGGGTGGCGCGGCGTGGTCGTGACCGGGTAGTCGATGCCGGACGGGAGGGGGAACCGTTCACCGTCCACGTGCGCCGTGGCGATGGTGGTGAGGAGCGGATCACCGCGCGGGCGGTCATCGACGCCTCCGGTACCTGGGGTGCGCCGAACCCGCTGGGCGGGGACGGGTTGCCCGCCCTCGGCGAGCGCGCCGCCGCCGCGGCCGGGGTGCTCGGCTACCGGGTGCCCGACCTCGACGACCCCGCCACCGCCGCCCGCTACGCCGGTGCGCATACCGTGCTCGCGGGCAGCGGGCACTCGGCTCTGACCGCGATCGTGGCCCTGGCCGGGCTCGCCGAAACGACGCCGGGCACCAGGCTGACGTGGGTGTTGCGGCGTGGCGAGATCGGCGCCACCTTCGGCGGTGGCGCGGCCGATGAACTCCCGGCCCGCGGCGCCCTCGGCGAGCGCGCGCGCCGCGCGGTCGAGGCCGGGCTGCTGCGGGTGGTGACCGGATTCCGCACCACCGCAATCGAACCCGACGCCGAGGGGCGCGTCGAGCTGGTCGCGGACTCCGGGGCCCGGATTCCCGAGGTGGACCGGGTGGTGGCGCTGACCGGTTTCCGCCCCGACCTGTCCTGGCTGTCGGAGATCCGTCTGGAGCTGGACCCGGCGTTGCAGGCGCCGGTGCGGCTGGCACCCTTGATCGACCCGAACGTGCACTCCTGCGGCACGGTCTACCCGCACGGCGTGCTCGAGCTGGCTCATCCCGAGCCGGGGTTCTTCTCCGCGGGGATGAAGAGCTACGGGCGAGCCCCGACCTTCCTGGCGATGACCGGCTATGAACAGGTCCGCTCCGTCGCGGCCGAACTGGCCGGTGACCACGAGGCCGCGCGCCGGGTCGAGCTCACCCTGCCCGAGACCGGTGTCTGCGGAGGTGCCGGAGTCTTCGACGACCCCGCCGCCGACACCGCCGGGGGCGGTTGCTGCGGCACCCCGTCCGCAAGTACTGTCCCGGAGCTGATCACGCTGGCCGCGCCCGGCTCCCGGGGCGCGTGAGCACCACCGGCACCGCGCCCGCGCCGACCGGACTGGATGCCTCCGGTCGGCGCCGGGTGCTGATCGTGCTGTGCGCGACCCAGATCACCAGCTGGGGCATCCTCTACTACGCCTTCCCCGTGCTCTCGACCTCGATCACGACCGGCACCGGATGGTCGGCACCGGTCATCACCGCCGCCTTCTCGGCCGGGCAGCTCGCCGCCGCGCTCACCGGCATCCCCGTCGGACGCATCCTGGACCGGACCGGGCCTCGCACGGTGATGACCGCGGGCTCGATCGCCGCTGTCCCCGCGCTGCTCGTCGTCGCGACCGCACCGAACCCGGTCCTGTTCTTCGCCGGGTGGATCGCGGCCGGGGTGGCGATGGGCGCGGTGCTCTACCCGCCCGCCTTCGCCGCCCTGACCCGCTGGCACGGCGACGACCGCATTCGCGCGCTGATGATCCTGACCCTGGTCGCCGGGCTGGCCTCCACGGTATTCGCCCCGCTCACCGCCGCCCTCGACCTCCATACCGGCTGGCGCACCACCTACCTGATCCTGGCCGGGGTACTCGCGGCCATCACGATCCCGGCGCACTGGTTCGGGCTGCGCGGACCCTGGCCCGACCCGCCACCACCGGCCGCGGCCGAGTTCGACCGCCACGACCGCATCGCCCGCTCCCCGGCATTCCTGGCGTTGACCGCCGCGCTCGCCCTCGGGGCGTTCGCTTCGTTCGCCGGAGTCTTCAACCTGGTCCCGCTGCTGCTCGAACACGGTTTCAGCCCCACCCTCGCCGCCTGGACGCTCGGGCTCGGCGGGGCTGGGCAGGTCCTGGGACGGCTCGGCTACCTCCAGCTCGCCGCCCGCACCAGCCCCGCCACGCGGCTGATAGCGCTCCTGGCCGCCACCGCGGCCACCACCGCACTGCTCGGCCTGGCCGCCACCGTCACCACGCTGGTCGCGATCTCCATCGGCGCCGGACTGGTCCGCGGCCTGACGACCCTCGTGCAGGCCACCGCGGTCACCGACCGCTGGGGCGCCACCCACTACGGACGCCTGGGCGGGCTGCTCAACGCCCCCATCGTCATCGTCATGGCCCTGGCCCCCTTCGCCGGAACCGCCCTGTCTGCTGCTACCGGGAGCTACGCCAACGCCTACCTCGTCCTCGCTGCCATCGCCGCGGCCGCCGCAGTGCTCGGCCTCGCCGCAACACCACGCACCCGCTCACCTGAACCCGTTGCCTCGGAGAGTGATTCATGAGTTCCGACCTCGACGCGATCGTCGTCGGCGCCGGCCAATCCGGCCTCGCCGCCGCCCACCACCTCACCCGCGCCGGACTGTCCACCCTCGTCCTGGAAGCGAGCACGGACACCGCTGGGTCGTGGCCGCGCTACTACGACAGCCTCACCCTGTTCTCACCCGCCCGCTACAGCTCGCTACCCGGCCGGCCCTTCCCCGGCGACCCGGACCACTACCCGCACCGCGACGAAGTCGCCGACTACCTGCGCGGCTACGCCACCGGCCTCGACGCCGAGATCCGCACCGGCACCCGTGTCACCGCCGTCGAACGCGACGACACCGGCTTCGCCGTGCACACGAGCACCGGCCGAACGTTCACCGCACCTCGGCTCGTCGCCGCCACCGGCGGGTTCGGGAACCCGAATCGGCCCGCCCTTCCTGGACAGGAACTGTTCGCAGGCAGGCTGATTCACGCCGCCGACTACCGCAACCCGGACCCTTTCGCGGGTCGTCACGTCCTCGTGGTCGGGGCCGGGAACTCCGCGGTCCAGATCGCCGCCGACCTCGCCGACCACGCCGCCTCTGTCACCCTGACCTCCCGCATACCGCCACGGCTGGTCCCGCAGCGCCCGCTCGGCCGCGATATCCACTTCTGGTTCACCCGCACCGGCCTCGATGCCGCACCCCTGGGCCGGTTCATCACCCGCCCGCCGACCGCACCCGTCTTCGACACCGGCATCTATCGCGCCGCGATCACCGCCGACCGCCCGCGCCTGCGCCCGATGTTCACCACGCTGACCCGCGACACCGCCCGCTGGCCTGATGACAGCGAAACCCCCGTCGAGGTCCTCATCACCGCCACCGGCTACCGCCCCGACCTCGGCTGGCTGGCCGCGCTGGGCGCGCTCACCACCGACGGCACGCCACGACATCGCGGCGGGCTGTCCACAACCTATCCCGGCCTGGCCTACCTCGGCCTGGAGTGGCAACGCAGCCTGTCCTCGGCCTCACTCCGCGGAGTCGGACGCGACGCCCACCGGGTTGCCACCATCCTGACCCGCTCAACGCAATTCGCCCGCACGTCGAATCCCGCACGGCCGGGGCGCGGGATGGAGCGCAGCGCGTAGGCGGCCAGGTTCGATCCGGTCCCGATTTCGATCTCTGCCCCCTCGCCTTCCGTGGAACGAATGGTGCAACACCATAACGTCACTGCCGAGACATAATGACTTGACAGTGACATATTGTCTCGCAAAACTTGGGTCAGTCGTGGCAGCACTCCGAATGGATCAGGTGAACGGTATGGGCGATCGACCAGTACGGGTACCGAGAGGTGACAGCGAGAACCGCCCGCCGCGGTGGGCAATCGTGATGGGGATTCTCATCGGGGTGCTGGTCGTGATGGTCATCGCCATCGTGGTGGTGGGGGGAGGCGAGCACGGCCCGGGCAGGCACACCCCTGAGCGAGGTGACTCCCACGGCAGCCACGCCGCGGGCCGGCATCCCGGCGGTTCAGCGGTGCGAGTCGTACCGCAGCCCGCCGACGCTGCTGAGGGCGGGGATGTACTCGGCTACGACCGTCCGGCGAGTTCGCGTCCGGGGCGGGTGAGTTGACACCTCTGTGGTTGTGCGGGGTGTCAGGTGGGTGGGCGCAGTCCGTCGAGGACGAGCACGACCAAGCGGCGCGTTGCTGCTTCGGAGCGCGAGGACTGAGCGGCCGACAGTGCCGCGAGGCAGTATTCGGTCAGTTCCGTGGTGGCGATGTCGGCGCGGACGATCCCGGCGGTGACGCCGTCGTCGAGCAGGCGGCGCACCATGTCGTGGAGCTGGTGTCGGGCCTGGGTGGCGTGGCTGCCCCGGTGCAGCAGTGCCGACAGCTCGCCGCCGTGGTGGTCGAATCCGATGCGGGCGTAGGTGCTCAGGGCCTGCTCGAGTCGCTGCCCGATGTCGCCGGGACCGGACACGATCGCCTTGAGCTGTTCGATGTGGTCGGTGATGCGGCGTTCGTGCCAGGCGTTCAGGATGGCGCCGACGTCGGGGAAGTACTTGTACAGGGTGGCGCGTCCGATGCCGGCGGCGCCGGCGATCTGGGTCATGGTCACCGCGGTGGGCCCGTGCTCGGCCACCAGCCGCGCTGTCACGTCGAGCACGGTCGCGCGCACAGCATGCTGATGTGCCGCGACCGTGTCGTTCCAGAGCTTGGGCACATCCGGAGTATATCCAGCTCACGACCCGATTCTTTTCCTGCCGACGACCCGACCGAGGCGCGCTCGGCGGTACAGCGGCATCCGATCGGTCGTGGCGCTGTCCCGCCGCCGCGGTCGGTAGTGATCCCGAGGTGTTCCGAATGACTTTCGCTCGGCGTACCCGGCAGCTGGCGCTGCTGGCGCACATCGTCTCGTCGGTGGGATGGATGGGCGCGGTCGCGGTCTATGTCGGCTTGGCTGTCGCGGTGCTGGCGGCTCGGGATCCGCTGGCGGTGCGAGGGGCGCTGACCTCGATGCGGATCTCGGTCTATGGCGTCATCGTTCCGCTGGCCTTCGCGGCGCTGGCGACTGGTGTGATCCTGAGTACCGGGACGATCTGGGGCCTGCTGCGGCACTACTGGGTTGTCTTCAAGCTGGCGTTCACCGTGCTGGGGATCGGTGTTCTGATCCTTTACACCGACTCGATCGACTACTGGGCGCGGCAGGCCCTCTCGGCGCAGTCCGCGGATTCGATCGTGGAGCTGCGCAGCCCCACGCACCTGGTTCACTCCGCCGGAGGGCTGGTCATCCTGCTGGTCGCAGCGGTGCTGTCGGTGTACCGGCCCAGGGGGATGACCCGCTACGGCCGGTCCCGTACACCAGGCGCCACATCGTCTTCGAGCGCACGGAGACGTCGTGGCGGTGAGGGTCACAGTCCTTGCAGTGCGTAGACCGCCGCGGTCGCGATCGCTGTCGTGCCGAGGACGTAGCGCAGCGTCCGCTCGGGCAGGGCGGGTTGCAGGTGGGCGCCGAGGTATCCGCCGAGGAGCCCGCCCGCGCCGGCGGCGATGCCGATGGTCCAGTCGGGTGCGATGTCGGTGCCTCCGGTGGTGATGGCAAGCAGCAGGTAGGTTGCCGCGCCCGCGATCGAGGTGAGCAGGGTGGAGGTGAGTGCGGCGGGCGCGACTTCGGGCAGGTCGATTCCGCGGCCGACGAGGATGGGGCTGAGCAGGGAACCGCCGCCGATGCCGTAGATGCCGCCGACGATGCCGACCAGCAGTGCGGTCAGGGTGATGGTCCGGTCGGAGGGCCGTGGGCGGCGGTGTGGGCGGGGGCCGGTGGCGGTCCGCAGGCACAGCCACAGGCCGAGGGGGCCCAGCAGGGCGGCGGCGAGGAGTTTGAACCCGGTGGCGTCGGGCAGCAGGAACACCCGGATGACGGCTCCGGCAACGACACCGGGCAATGTGCCTGCCACCAGGAGCCGGGTCAGCGGGCTGCGCAGGGAGGCGCGGCGACTGTACCTGGCCAGTGCGCCGGGGATGGATACGACGTTGAACAGCAGGTTGGTGGGGGTGACCGCGGGGCTGGGGACTGCGAGCACACTGATCTGCACCGGCAGCAGGAAGACCGCGCCCGACACTCCGACCGGGGCGGTCACCACGGCCACCACCAGCCCCGCAGCGAAGCTCGCCACCACAGCACCCGCTCCCACGCTGCGACTATCGCATGCGCGGAGAAGGCCGGTGTCCCACCGGCGTCATCACCCGCGTGCCGGATGCCGCGCTCGATCGGGCCGGTGTCGTCGCGGCGGGGTCGGCGGGTTACCCCGGGTGAGCCGGTTCGTGCTCACCCGGGGTGGCCTGTCAGTGGACGGCGGACTTGAAGCGGCGCAGCCGGAGGCTGTTGGTGACCACGAACACCGAGCTCAGGGCCATGGCCGCGCCGGCGAGCATGGGGTTGAGCAGCCCCGCCATGGCCAGGGGGATGGCGGCCACGTTGTAGGCGAAGGCCCAGAACAGGTTGGCCTTGATGGTGGCCAGGGTGCGGCGCGCCAGGCGGATGGCGTCGGTGGCCACCTGGAGGTCTCCGCGCACGAGGGTCAGGTCGCTGGCCTGGATGGCGACGTCGGTGCCGGTGCCCATGGCGAGCCCCAGGTCGGCCTGGGCGAGCGCGGCCGCGTCGTTGACCCCGTCTCCGACCATCGCCACGACCCGGCCCTGGGATTGCAGCCGTTTGATGGTGTCGACCTTGTCCTGGGGCAGGACCTCGGCGATCACCTCCTCGATGCCGACCTCCTCGGCGATGGCGTGTGCGGCACGGGTGTTGTCGCCGGTGAGCAGGACCGGGGTGAGCCCGAGTTCGCGGAACTCGGCGACCGCGCGCGCCGAGGTCGGCTTGACCACGTCGGCGACGAGCAGCACGGCGCGGGCGCGGCCGTCCCAGCCGACCGCGACCGCGGTCTTGGCCTCGGCTTCGGCGCGGGCGACGGCGGCGCTGAGGTCGTCGTCGAGGTGTTGCGCCCAATCGGCCAGCAGCCGGGGCCGTCCGATAATGACCGCGTGGCCGTCGACCACGCCCTGCACGCCGAGGCCTTCGAGGTTGGCGAAGTCGGTGACCGGTGCCGGTTCGCCGAATTCTTCGAAGGCGGCGGCGGCGATGGCGCGGGCGATGGGGTGCTCGGACTGGTGCTCGAGCGCCCCGGCGCTGGCCAGCACGGTGTCGCGGTCCTCGCCCCGGGCGGGCAGCACGTCGAGCAGCGTCATGGCTCCGGTGGTGACGGTGCCGGTCTTGTCGAGCACGATGGTGTCCACGGCGCGAGTGGATTCGAGGACCTGCGGGCCCTTGATCAGGATGCCCAGTTGCGCGCCGCGGCCGGTGCCCACCATGAGCGCGGTCGGGGTGGCGAGGCCGAGGGCGCACGGGCAGGCGATGATCAGCACGGCGACCGCGGCGGTGAAGGCGGCGGCGACGGCGGATCCGGTGCCGAGCCAGAAGCCCAGGGTGGCCACCGACAGGGCGATGACGACCGGGACGAAGATCCCGGAGATCCGGTCGGCCAGCCGCTGGGCGGGAGCCTTGCCGGTCTGGGCGTCTTCGACGAGCTGGGCCATGTGCGCGAGCTGGGTGTCGGCGCCGACGCGGGTGGCGCGGACGACGAGGCGGCCGCCGGCGTTGACGGTCGCGCCGGTGACGGTGTCGTCGACGCCGACCTCGACCGGTACCGGTTCCCCGGTGAGCATGGAGGCGTCGACGGCCGAGCTTCCCTCGACGATCACCCCGTCGGTGGCGATCTTCTCCCCGGGGCGCACGACGAATTCGTCGCCGACGGCCAGCTGGTCCACCGGTACCCGGTGTTCGCGTCCGTCGCGGCGCACGGTGGCTTCCTTGGCGCCCATCTCCAGCAGCGCGTGCAGCGCCGCGCCCGCGCGCCGCTTGGCGCGTGCCTCGAAGTAGCGTCCGGCGAGGATGAAGGTGGTGACGCCGGCGGCGGCTTCGAGGTAGATGTTGCCGGTGCCGTCGGTCCTGGCGATGGTGAACTCGAACGGGTGGGTCATGCCCGGCATGCCCGCGGTGCCCCAGAACAGGGCGTACAGCGACCAGGCGAAGGCAGCCGAGGTGCCGATCGAGACCAGGGTGTCCATGGTGGCGGCGCCGTGGCGCAGGTTGGTGAGCGCGGCCCGGTGGAACGGCAGCGCGCCCCAGACGACCACGGGCGCGGCCAACGTCAGCGACAGCCACTGCCAGTTGTCGAATTGCAGCGCCGGGATCATCGCCATGGCGATCACCGGGACGGTGAGTGCGAGAGAGACCAGCAGCCGGGTCCGCAGGCTTTCGGCCGGGTCGTCGGTGGCGGGGGTGTGCTCGGTGGGTGCGGCGACCGGCTGGGGCAGGACGGCGGTGTAGCCGGCCTGTTCGACGGTGGCGATCAGTTCCTCGGCGGTCACCGTGCCGGTGGATTCGATGCTGGCCTTCTCGGTCGCGTAGTTGACCGTCGCGGTGACGCCGTCGATCTTGTTCAGCTTCTTCTCGATGCGGTTGGCGCACGACGCGCAGGTCATGCCGCCGATCACCAGTTCGACCCGGTCGGTCGCGGGTGGACGGTGCTGCACGGTGGTCATGGTTGCTCCCCTCGGTGCTTGTCGGCCGATCAGTGTCCGTGGCCGGGCTGTTCGGGCTGGGTAGATGTGGTGGGCGCCGGTGTGGCCGGATCGGCGCCGACGCTGACCGTGAACTGCGCGGTGCGCACGACGCCGGCGTGCTGGAAGTCCAGGAACAGCCGGTAGTCCCCGGCAGTGGGGGCCTCCACGACGAAGTCGATGCCGGGCCCGGCCGGGGTGCTGCCGTCGCCGGGCTGCCCCTCGGGGTGGACGTGCAGGTACGCGAGGTCGGTGGCGCGCAGGGCGACGAGGTGGCCGTAGGCGCCGAGATAGGGCTGCAAGTCGGTGACCGGGGCCCGGCCGCGCTCGACCGACAGCCGCACCCGAGACGCCTGCCCGGGCACGATGGCGCCGTCGAGGGTGACGGTGTAGTCGCCGATGGTCGCGGTGCTCGCGGGCGCGGCCAGGGGCTGCGGGTCGTAGTTCCCGCTCACTCGCAGGTCGGTGCGGAGGGTGAGGTTCGGGCCGCCGTCGGGGGTGAAGTCGGCGAAGACCCGGTAGTCCCCGGCGCGGGACAGGTCCACCGGGACCGACCAGGTGCCGGTGGCGTCGAGGGTGGGGTGCACATGCTGGAAGGCGGCCAGGTCACGGCGGACGAGGATCAGGTGCAGGTCCTTGTCGTGGCTGCGGGTGTAGCGGGTCAGCGGCGCGCCGGAGGCGTCCAGGATCTGAAAGCTCAGGGTGGACGGGGTGGTGGCGGTGGCGAGGGCGCTGTCGAGGCGCAGGGTGTAGCCCTGGTCGGTGGTGAGCAGCCCGCCGGGGCCACTGGCGACCGGCGCGGGGCCGCTGTCGTGGGTGTCGTGCGGGCCGGGCTCGGTGGCCGGCTCGGGGCCGACCGCGGCGCCCACGCCCAGTGCGAGTGCGAAGACGGCGGCGAGGCCGCCCGCGAAGGTGATGATCTTGCCGGTGGTGTTCATCGGTCGTGCTCCGTTTCGCCCGGTCTCCGGGCAGGGTTCAGCGGGTGAGGATTCGGTCCGGGCGCAGGTCGAGGCGGCGCAGCAGCTGGGCGTTGACGGCGACGACGACGGTGGAGGCGGACATGAGCAGGGCGCCGATCTCCATGGGCATGGTGATGCCCCAGTGCGCCAGCACGCCCGCCGCGAGGGGGACGGCGACGATGTTGTATCCGGCCGCCCAGGTGAGGTTCTGGATCATCTTGCGGTAGGTGGCTTTCGACAGGGTGATGATCGACAGCACGGCGCGGGGGTCGTCACCGGCCAGGACGACTCCGGCCGAGGCGATGGCGACGTCGGTGCCCGCACCGATGGCGATCCCGACGTCGGCGCGGGCCAGGGCGGGGGCGTCGTTCACGCCGTCGCCGACCATGGCGACCTTGCGGCCCGCCTCCTGGAGGGCTTGCACTTTGGCGCCCTTGTCCTGAGGCAGGACCCCGGCGAAGACCTCGTCGATGCCGAGGCGGGCGGCCACCGTACGGGCCACGGGCTCGGCGTCGCCGGTGATCATCGCGACGTGGATGCCGTGCTCGTGGAGTGCCTCGATGGCTTGGGCGGACTCGGGGCGGATCTCGTCGGCCAGGGCGATCGCGCCGAGCACCGTGCCGTCGCGCAGCACGTGCAGGACGGTCGAGCCTTGTTCGCCCCAGGCCGCGGTCTCGGGGAGCGGGTCGAGGCCGTGTTCGGCGAGCAGGCCGGGTCCGCCGACCGAGACGGTGGCGCCTCCGACCTCGGCGGTGACTCCGATGCCGTTGCGGGCGGTGAAGTCGGTGGCGGCAGGGACGGTGAGGCCGCGCTCGCCGGCGGCGGCGACGATGGCCCGGCCCAGCGGGTGCTCGCTGTCGGCTTCGACGGCCGCGGCCAGGGCGATGACCTCGCTGTCGTCGGCTCCGGTGACGGCCTGCACGGCGGGTTCGCCGCGGGTCAGGGTGCCGGTCTTGTCGAACAGAACGGCATCGACCGAGCGCATGGCCTCCAGGGCACGGCGATCGGTGATCAGCACGCCGGCCCTGGCGGCCCGCTCGGTGGCGATCGAGACCACCAGCGGAATGGCCAGCCCCAGCGCGTGCGGGCAGGCGATGACCAGCACGGTGATGGTGCGGGTGACCGCGGACTCCGGCTCGCCGAGCAGCAGCCAGGTCGCCGCGGTGAGAACCGCCGCCGCGGAGGCGAACCAGAACAGCCATCCGGCGGCGCGGTCCGCGAGCACCTGGGCGCGGGAGCTGGAGTTCTGCGCCTCGGTGACGAGGCGCTGGATTCCGGCCAGTGCGGTGTCGGCACCCACGGCGGTGATCCGCACGCGCAGCGCGGAGTCGGTGCTCACGGTGCCCGCCACCACCCGGTCACCCTCGGTGCGCCGGACCGGGCGGGACTCGCCGGTGATCATGGACTCGTCGACATCGGCGGCGCCGGACTCGACGGTGCCGTCGGCGGGCACCCGCCCACCCGGGCGGACGATCACCAGGTCACCGGTGCGTAGCTCGCCGACCGGCACGGTGGTGACAGCGTCGGCGTCGAGGCGTTCGGCCTCGTCGGGCAGCAGCGCGGCCAGCGATTCGAGTGCGCTGGAGGCCTGCCCGAGCGAGCGCATCTCGATCCAGTGCCCGAGCAGCATGATCACGATCAGCAGCGCCAGCTCCCACCAGAAGTCCAGGTGGTGATCCAGAACCCCGGCGGTGGCGCCCCACGAGGCGGCGAAGGCGACGGTGATCGCGAGCGCGATCAGCAGCATCATGCCCGGCTTGCGGGAACGGATCTCACTCACCGCGCCGGTCAGGAACGGGCGCCCGCCCCACAGGTACATGACGGTGCCGCCGAGCGGGGAGATCCACGACAGGCTCTCGGGGACGGTGTATCCGAGCAGGTCGGCGAACATCGTGTTCGCGGCGACGACCGGGATCGCCAGCACCAGCATCACCCAGAACAGGCGCCGGAACATCGCGACGTGATCACCGTGGCCCGCGTGCCCGCCGTCATGGCCGTGTGCGTGGTGATCGTGCGCGTCGTGACCGCCGTCGCCGGGCGGGGCGGCGGCCGCGACCGCGGCGTCGCCGGACTGGTGACCGTGGTGCGAGTGGTCGTGCGCGGGGTGCTCGTGTTCGCTGGACATACCCGGACTATATACCCCTGGGGGGTATCTGTGAAGGGCGTGGAGCGGCGGCGGATCGTCCCGGGGCGGTGGAGCGCGGGCGGTTAGGGTGGCGTTCGTGGTGCAGGCAGGTGGTCCGATGTGGTCGCGGCGCAGGTTGCTGGCCGCGGCGGGGGCAGGAGCGGCGGCCGTGGCCGCGGGCTGTTCGGCCGAGCCGGGTTCGCGCCCGGTCGGCGTAGATTCGGTGGCGGTGCGCGAGGCCGAGGCGCGCAGGCGCGCGGCGGGTGCGCCGGTGCGCGAGGTGCGGTTGCGGGCCGAACCGGCCACCGTCGACCTGGGCGGGGTGGTGGTCGACACCTGGACCTACGGCGGTCGGCTGCCGGGGACCGAGGTCCGGTTGCGGCGCGGTGAGGTGTTGTCCGCCCGGTTCGACAACGCGCTCGCGGCGCCCTCGACGGTGCACTGGCACGGGGTGGCACTGCGCGCCGACATGGACGGAGTGCCCGGGCTGACCCAGCCGCCGGTGCAGCCGGGCTCGGGCTTCGGCTACGAGTTCACCGTCCCCGACGCCGGAACCTACTGGCTGCACCCCCACGTGGGCGTGCAACTCGATCGCGGGCTGTATGCCCCGTTGATCGTGGAGGACCCCGCTGATCCCGGCTACGACGCCGAGGCGGTGGTGATTCTCGACGATTGGCTCGACGGGGTCGACGGCCGCGATCCCGATGCCGAGCTGGCCCGGCTGCGGGCCGCGGGCATGCACGACATGAGCGCCGAACCGGGCGGCGGGCACGGTGGGCACGGCGGTCACGCAGGCGCGCAGACCGCGCCGCTGGGCGAGCACGGCGGTGACGTCGAGTACCGGCACTACCTGTGCAACGGGCGGCTGCCCGCCGATCCGGTGACCTTCACCGCCGCACCCCGCCAGCGTATGCGGGTGCGGCTGATCAACGCCGCCGCCGACACCGCGTTCCGGGTCGCGGTCGCCGGGCATCGCATGACCGTCACCCACAGCGACGGATTCCCGGTCTTCCCGGTCTCGACCGAGAGCCTGCTGATCGGCATGGGCGAGCGCTACGACGTGACCGTCGACCTGCGCGCGGGCGTGTTCGCGCTGGCCGCCGCCGCCGAAGCCAAGGCCGGCCGCGCCATGGCCGTGATCCGCACCGGGCCCGGGGAGGCACTCGACGCCGGAGTACGGGTTCGCGAGCTCGACACCGCCCCGCTCACCGCGGGCCGGTTGCAGGCCGCCGACGCCGCGCGCCTGGCGCCGCGGGCCCCGGAGGTGGTGCACGAGGTGCGTCTGGGCGCCGACGCCACCGGCTATGTGTGGACGATCAACGACCGCGCACCGCTCGACGGGATGGTGGGACACGACGCGCACGCGATGTTCGAGGTGTTCGCCGGGCAACGGGTGCGGTTGCGATTCGTCAATGCCACCACGATGTTCCATCCGATGCATCTGCACGGGCACACCGGCGCCCTGGTGACCGGCAGCGGCGCGGGCCCGCGCAAGGACACGGTGCTGGTCGGGGCGGGCGAGACCGTGGAGTTCGATTTCGACGCGACGAATCCGGGTCAGTGGATGCTGCACTGCCACAACGCCTATCACGGAGAAGCCGGGATGATGAGCGTGCTGTCCTACCAGGCCTGACCGCCCTCACCGCGTCCCGCCTCCACGCCGGCCGCCCGGGCGGGAAAGCGCCGCTCCCAGGGCGCCGGCGCCGGAACAGCGGGCAGCTGCACGGTCGGGGCGTCCTCGCCGCGGAACTCCCACCGGCCCGTGCGCGCCGACCAGGCGTGCGTCGGTGCGGGCAGCTGCAGGGTCGGCGGGTCGTGCGGGTCCGGCTCGCCTGCCGCGGCCGCGGT
The DNA here is from genome assembly GCF_042667085.1 of Nocardia sp. NPDC057353. Classification (NCBI taxonomy): domain Bacteria; kingdom Bacillati; phylum Actinomycetota; class Actinomycetes; order Mycobacteriales; family Nocardiaceae; genus Nocardia; species Nocardia sp. NPDC057353. Next base: position 64,099 of record NZ_JBHVAK010000006.1, on the reverse strand, counting down.
GTCCTCGGCCACCGGACGCCGGTCGAGCACGGCCAGTGCGCCGGTGGCGATGACGCCGACCGCGATCAGCCCGGTCCACACCGCCCAATCCGCGCCTGCGGCGCGGGCAGCGCCGAAGACGGCACCGGTGCCGAGGTTCCCGGCGAGGATCCCGACCCCGACGATGGTGTTGTAGAAGCCGTAGTGGGTGGCTACGAGCCGGTCGCGGGCCAGCCCCACCACCGTGTCCATCTCGAAGGGGAACACCGCCGCGGTCCCCACCGCCAGGATCGCGGCCGAGATCAGCAGCGCGGCGATGGCGGCAGGGGCGCCGAGCGGCCCCGGCGCCGGGATCAGCGCCAGCGGCACGAACGCGCCGGTCATGATCGCCATACCGGCCACCAGCGCCCGTGAGCTGCCCCATCGGGCCTTGAACCAGGCGGTGATGCGCAGCTGACCGGCCACCGCGATCACTCCGGACACGACGAACAGCATCGAGATCAGCAGCTGCGCGCGGGCCCCGGCCAGGACCTCGGCCTGCAAGGCCAGGGCCAGATACACCTGGAACGACAGCACGTAGGAGCCGATCATCGCCAGCGAGAACGCCACGAAGCGGCGGTTGCGCGCGACCACCGCCCAGTCCGCCCGGATCGAGGTCCTCGCCTTGCCGGGGTCCTCGCGCCGGGGCGGCAGTGCCAGCAGCTGAGCCACGGTCAGCCCGGCGAAGACCGCCGCGGCCGCGGCGGCCGCGACCTGGAACTGCACCGCCATCAACGCCAGCCCGACCAGCGGTCCGGCCAGGATCCCGGCCTGGTAGAAGATGTTGAACAGCGCGAACGCCTCCACCCGGCGCTCGCCGGTGTCGGCGGCGAGGTAGGCGCGCACCGCCGGGTTGAACAGCGCCCCGGCGAAACCGGTTGCCGCCGAGGCGATCAGCAACCCGGGCAGGCTGGTGGCGAAGATCAGCAGCGCGAATCCGGCGGTGCGCAGCAGGCAGCCGGCCACGATGAGCGGTTTGTAGCCGAGCCGGTCGGCCAGGGTGCCGCCGAGCAGGAACATGCCCTGCTGGGAGAAGTTGCGCACCCCGAGCACCAGCCCGACCGCCCACGCCGCCAGCCCCAGCGGCCCGGCCAGGTAACCGGCCAGGTACGGCATGAGCATGTAGAAGCCGAGGTTGATGCCGAACTGGTTGATCATCAGCAGCCGCGCGGGCAGGTCGAAGCTGCGGAATCCGGCGATCACGCCCATCACCGCTTACTCCCGGTCCAGGTGCGCGGGTCGGTGACGGCCGTGGTCCGGGTCCAGGTGCGCGCGGTCACCGCGCGCGGGCAGTCCACGGTCACCGGCCCGGCGGGCGCGGCGTCGAGCAGCAGATCGTTGGCGCGGCAGTAGTCGTCGCTGTAGACGGTGTCGAAGTAGCGCTGCGGCCCGTCGGGGAATACCGCCGCGATCCGGGTACCGGACGGATACTGCGCGGCAGCCCAGCCCGCTACCAGCCCCACCGCCCCCACGCTCCAGCCGCCGCTGGCGTGGTGGGTGGCGGCCAGGGTGCGCGCGGCCCACACCGCCTCGGCCGGGGCGACCCAGTGCACCTCGTCGAAGGCGGCGTAATCGACATTGGCGGGGTGGATGCTCGAGCCGAGCCCGCGCATCAGCCGCTCCCCGGGCGGCTGGCCGAAGATGGTGGAGGCGATCGTGTCGACGCCGATCAGCGCCAGGGCGGGGTTGTAGCGGCGCAGCACCCGCGCCACCCCGGCCGAGTGCCCGCCGGTGCCGACCGCGCACACCAGCACATCGACTCCGCCGAGCTGGGAGAGCAATTCCATCCCCAGCGACTCGTAGCCCGCGACGTTGTCGGGGTTGGTGTACTGGTCGGGGCTCCAGGCGCCGGGCTCGGCCGCCAGCAGCTCACCCACCCGCTCGCGGCGCGCCTGCTGCCAGCCCCCGACCGCATGCGGCGCGGCGACCACCTCGACCACGGCACCGTAGGCGCTGAGCATCTGCACCATCATCGGTTCCATCCCCGGGTCGGTGACCAGCGTGACGGGGTGGCCGTGCGCCAGCCCCGCCAGCGCCAGCCCCAATCCGAGGGTTCCCGAGGTCGACTCCACGATCCGCGCGCCGGGCGCGAGCTCACCGCGCTCGCGAGCGCGCGCGACCATGTGCAGGGCGGGACGATCCTTCATGCCGCCGGGGTTGAACCCTTCGAGCTTGGCCCAGAAGCCCCGGCCGGCGGGGGCCAGCGGCTGCGACACCCACAGCACCGGGGTGTTTCCGACCAGTGCGTGCGGAGCACGCACCGCACCGGGTATCGCGACGATCCGCTCCGGGGCACCGAGGCGCCCTGGGGTCACCACATTGCTCATGATTTGTCGCTTCCTGTATCCGGGCGCGTGCGGCGAGCACGACCGCCCTCGACGGTGAACGGAAACAGACACCGGCCCGCACGCACCGCGGCCCGGGACAGGGCGCGACGGCACAGACCTGGCGCTGACCGATCAGCGTCGGGCGATACAGAACCGAACCAGCAGCGCCGGTCCGGGCACGACGAAACCCGCGACGGGCGGGCCGCGAGGCACCGCGGGCCCGTACCGGCCCAGCGACGCGGCCACCAGCGCGGTCACCGCCAGGGTGGCCAGGAAGACCAGCGCGAACGGATCACCGGCGCGCATCGGCAGCACCGCCTGGGCCACGCAGTGCACCCCGTGGCTGACGCAGCGCGCGTGCATCGGGTCGGCCAGATACCCCTGGGCATGGTGCGCGCCGGCCTCGGACAGCGCGGCCGGCGCGAAGGCCGCATCGGGCTCGACCAGATGCGAGACCGAGTGGTCGTGACCGTGCTCGGCGCCGGAGCGATCGGTGAGCAGCGCGCAGTGCAGCATCGGCACCAGCAGGGCCACCACGGCCAGCATGGCGAGCATCAGGCCGGGTGCGGTGCGCACCGCGGGCCGTGTTGTCGTCGCGGGCACCGTCACCTCCCTGGTCGCCGTCGAAGTCGTCGCCGCCGCCTGCGTCGGCGGCCGGGCCGGGTTCCGCCGCCCCAATGTAGTCGCCCGCCGCCGGGCCACCGGACATCTGTGAGCTGCGCCACCGCCGTGCGGCGCGTCGCCGCTACCCGACCGGCCCGGAGCGGAATCGGCGTGGTGCGGCCGGGCCGGTGAGGAACGCGCGGATCGCCGGGGCGGTCGCGGCGGCGAGATCGTCGGCGGTGTGCAGCTCGGCGTCGATGCGCACCCGAGCCAGCTGCCCGCCGGCCACCGTCGCGGCGAGGTGTTCGGCCAGGGCGGTGGGGTGGCGGGGATCGGTGCCGGGGAACACCAGCACGGGCGCGGTCACCGCGGCCAGCTCGCCGACGGTGGCGAAGGAGCGATCGTGGGCGATCGCGGCGGCGGCGACGATACTCGCCGGATCCGATCGCGGGATCGCATCGCGCACCATCGCCCCCACCAGCGGCGGGAACTGATCGAGGATCGGCTCCCAGCCCGCCGCTATGCCGTGCTCGGCGACCCGCCGGGCGAAGGCGTCCAGGAACGCGATCTCGGCGGCCTTGGCCTCGTCGTCCTCGATGTCCTCGACCCCGATCGCCACCACGGCCGAGACCCGGTCGGGATGGGTGAGCGCGGTGCGCAGCGCGATCGTGGAGCCCAGCCCCGCCCCCGCCAGCACCGCCGACGACGCGCCGAGGGCATCGAGCAGCGCGACCACATCGGCGCTGTAGCGATCCCAGGTGTGCGCGGCCGGATCGCGGCAGGTCGACGCGCCGTACCCGCGTATGTCCGGGGTCACCACCCGCCCGAGATCGGCGAGGTGGCGCGCCAGCGGCAGCATGCTGTGGTGGTCGGGTCCCCCGGCGTGCAGCAACACCAGCAGCGGCGCGACCGGCGGGCCGTCCATGGCCCAGGCGTGCAGGGCGACGGAATCACCGCCGCTGTAGCTCAGCCCCCGCAGCGTCCCGCCGGTCGGCCGCTGCGCGCTCACGCGCTGACCTGGTAACCGATCGGCTCCACCACCTCCGCGATCGCGGCCGGGGTGATCGGATCCTGCGCGGTGACCACCACCGCGCCGGTGCCCGGATCGGCTTGCACCTCGCTGACGCCGGGCAACTCGCCGATCGCGGTGCGCACCTTGGACGCGCACCCGCCGCACGACATGCCCGAGACGGTGACAGTAGTTGTGGCCATCGGCTTCTCCTCAGCGGTGCCGTTCGCGTGACCAGCCGGTCACACCCCCTTCTTACCCTTACCCCCCTGGGGTATGCAAGGTGTCGGTCAGCAATCGGCGGTCAGCGCCTTGGCGTAGGCGGCGGCCTGGTAGGGGTAGTGATAGATCCATTCACCGGCCGACAGCCGCGCGCCGGCATCGACCATCAGCAGTTCCACTCCCGGGGGCAGGCACCGTTCGAGCAGGTGGCGAGCGCGCGCGAGGTGCGGGGTGAAGGTGACCACGATGACCCGGCGCCAGCCGCGGTCGCGCGCCAGGGCGGCCACCGCTCGCGCCTCGCCGAGGGTGGTGTCCGGCTCGGGGGCGAAGCAGTCCAGCCGGAACTCGAAATGGCTGTCGCACAGGCGGTTCAGGGTGAGGTCGTGGTCGGGCAGATCCTCGCCCAGGTGGGAGTTGGACAGCACCAGCTGACCGGCGTAGCCCTGCCGGGCCAGCGTCAGCCCGCGCTGCTCCCGTACCCGCGGGTGGGCTCCGCCCAGCACCACGATCGCGTCCGCGCTCCGCACCGCGTCGGTGCGCGGGTACACCAGCACCGGAACCAGCGCCAGCAATCCGGCCACGAGCGCGGCCACGAGCAACACCGTCACCCGCCGCCATCGCCGGGGCGACCCTCCCGATACAGCTCTCACGAGCCTCGGATTCCTTTCCGCATCACGCGTCGGGGCCGGAGCCGGACCGGCTCGGCCCCGGTGCGCCGGGCAGCGCGGCACGCGTCCGCGCAGCCCCGGCGACCATGGCGGCGCCGGCCGGTTCCCGTGCGGGAACCGGCCGATGCCCTGGAACACGGGGCAGGCTCAGCCCTGCAGCAACCCCTGCATCTGGCCGATCTCGGCCTGCTGGTCGTCGATGATCTTCTGCGCCAGCGCCTTGGCCTCGGGGTTGGAGCCCTCGGCCAGCTCGGTGCGCGCCATCTCGACCGCGCCCTGGTGGTGGGCGATCATGCCGGTCAGCCACAACCGGTCGAACTCCGCGCCCGATGCCGCCTCCATCGCGGCCATCTGCTCGGCGCTCATCATGCCCGGCATGGCGGCACCGCCCCCGCCGTGATCCATCCCGCCGTGCCCGCCCTGTTCGGTCGCGGCGGGCACCGATTCGCCCCACGCTCGCAGCCAGCCCGACATGGTCGCGATCTCGGGATCCTGCGCGGCCTGGATCCGTGCGGCCAGATCGACCACCGCCGGGTTGGTCGAGCGCGACGGCACGAGCGCGGCCATCTGCACCGCCTGGCGGTGATGCGGGATCATCTCCTGGGCGAAGGCCACGTCGGCCTCGTTGCGCGCCCCGGCCGGTGTGGCGGCCGACGACGACGGCGCCGACGCGCTCGCCGCCGTCGAAGCCGACATGTTGTGGCCGTCGTGGCCGCCGGAATCGCCGCTGTCGCTACAGCCGGCCAGTACCGCGATCGACACCACCGCGGCGGCGGCAGCACAAAGCACAGTCCTCGTAGTCATGGAACTACTCCTGAAGTCCTGAATGTGTGAAGGGTCGGTGAAGCAGCGCCGCGACCCGGGAGAACTCACCGGGTCCGGCGGGCGCCGATCACTGCCGCAGCACACACAGAACTGCCAAACGCCGCAGGACCGGCACCGGCGGTGGCCGGGCCCTGCGCCGATCCCCGCCCCACGCGGCGCGCGTGTGTTCCAGCGCCGCTGCGATAGGCACCTTCGACACGACCACCAGCAATGCCACGCCGACCACCGCGGCCAGGATCGCCAGGCACAGGTGCAGCGCGTCGTGGCCGCCGTGCTCCGCCGGCTCGGGTCCGGCGTTCACCTGCCCCGCGGTGTCATGGGCGCAGCAACCGGGGTCGGCGATGGGCGACCCGATCTCCGCTGGTGCTGTCCCGTGCTCGGTCACGGCAGGGGAGGTCGAGGTGAAGTGATGCCCGGAGCAGGCCGACGCGGCCAGGGCGGGAGCGTGGTGCATGCCCAGTACGGCCACCGCCAGGGTGGCCCAGAGCAACGAACGCACCAGCGTCCTCGCGCAGCCGGACAACACGCATCCAAACTAGCAGTCATCAGCACCGGAGCCGTTCGCCCTGCTGGAGCGCGGGAGCCTGAGGCACGAAGGTTCTGGTGGGCGGGAGCGGGGCCGGCCGCGGCGGCAAGCGGCGGGCCGCGACGAGGTTCGCCTGGCATGGGACCATGTCTGCCGGACCGCCGATTCATATTTTCCTGAATACAGAATTTTATGTATCGTCTTGCGCATGGAAACCGTGCTGCACGTCGACGCTCTCGCTCGCTTCGGGCATGCGCTCTCGGACACGACCCGCACCCGGGTCCTGCTGAGCCTGCGCGAGGGCCCGGGGTACCCGGCGGAGCTGGCCGAGCAGATCGGGGTCTCGCGCCAGATCCTGTCCAACCACCTGGCGTGTCTGCGCGGGTGCGGGCTGGTGGTGGCGGTGCCGGAGGGCCGGCGTTCGCGCTACGAGCTGGCGGATCCGAAGATCGGTCACGCCCTGGCCGATCTGCTCGGGCTGGTACTGGCGGTGGATCCGGCGTGCTGCCCGGACTCCGGACAGCAGGGGTGCTGCTGATGAGCGCGCCACTGGGCATGCCGGGCCTGCCCGCCGCCGTGTCTCTCGGCCCGTCGACGGAGCGCAAGGCGGTGCTGTCGCGCCGGATTCGCTGGTTCGTGGCGGCGACGATCACCTACAACGTGATCGAGGCGATCATCGCCATCAGCGAGGGTGCCCGGGTGTCCTCGACCGCGCTGATCGGATTCGGCCTGGACTCGGTGATCGAGGTGTCCTCCGCGGCCGCGGTCGCCTGGCAGTTCGCCGGCCGCGACCCCGAGGCACGGGAGAAGGTCGCGCTGCGGGTGATCGCCTTCTCCTTCTTCGCCCTCGCCGCCTACGTCACCGTCGACTCGATCCGGGCGCTGACCGGAGCTGCCGAAGCCGAGCACTCCACGATCGGTATCGCATTGGCCGCGGCGAGCCTGGTCATCATGCCGGTGCTCTCGGCCGCACAGCGCCGCACCGGGCGCGAGCTGGGCTCGGCCTCGGCGGTCGCCGACTCCAAGCAGACCCTGCTGTGCACCTACCTCTCGGCGGTGCTGCTGGTGGGGCTGGTCCTCAACAGCGCCTTCGGGTGGTCGTGGGCCGACCCGATAGCCGCGCTGGTCATCGCCGCGGTCGCGGTCAAGGAGGGCCGCGAAGCCTGGCGCGGGGACGGCTGCTGCGCACCCTCCTCACCGCGCGCCGGCGACACTGCGGCCGGTGGGCACGACTGCGACTGCTGCGACTGAACTGCTGAAACGATGCCTGATCTGTCAGACCTGGCGCGGTCCTCGCCCCTGGGCGCCCCGGGCAGCGGTTCAGTTCGGAATAGCGCTGGAGAGGGGCTTGCGGGCCAGGGCCCGCACGACCATGTTCCCGCGGCCGCTGCGCGCCACCTGCTCCAGCTCGAACCCGGCCTGCCGCAGCAGCGGCAGCGGATCGCGCGAGAGGTGATCGGCCGACAGGCGCACCGCCAGCGGCTCGGCTGCGCGCAGCAGCGCCGCACCGAACCGATTGTCGGGCAGGCCGTGCTCGGCGAGCACGAACGCCCCGCCCGGCCGCAGTACCCGCCACGCCTCGGCCACCGCGGCGGCCGGATCGGGAATCGAGCACAGCGCATAGGTCGAGACCACCGTGTCGGCGACCTCGTCGGGCAGCGCCAGTGCCTGCGCGTCGCCGTGGCGCAGTAGGAACCGATCCTGGTCGATCTCGGCGGAGTTCAGCCGGGCTCGGGCCCGGTCCAGCATCGCCGCGGAGATGTCGATCCCGGTCACCCGCGTCACGTCCGGGCCGTAGGCGGGCAGGTTCAGCCCGGTGCCGGTCCCGATCTCGACCACCTCACCCCGCGCCGCCGCCACCGCCCATCGCCGGGCATCGCCCAGCAGTAACCGCTCCGACCAGGTGATCTGACGGTCGTAGCCGTCGGCGAGGTGATCGAACACCCGCACCACCCGCGCGCTCTCCCCGCTGGGATCGGATGCTGATGTGTCCATTCCCGATTCGACCACCCGGATGCCTTCTCGCGCATCGGGGATCGCCCCGACCCGGTACCAGGGGGTGGGGGCGCCGATCCCGCTGAGCCGGGAATCGGTCTGTGCTTTTGGTCGCAAGGTGTTCGCGCCGGTGAGATCCGGGTGCACCAGCAGTAGGTGAACTCCACCGTGCTCGACCGGGCTGCGCGCGCCATCCCCCGGTAGCGGGCCCGTCGGGGCGGGACCGCACGGTTGCTACCGGTGCGTCGCCTGCTCGGTGGAAGCGGTGCCTGCTCGTGCAGGTGACTGCTCGAGAACCTGCGGCGCTTCGATCCCCGGATGGCTGGGCATCAGGTGGTGGGCATCGCGGAGTATGCGACTGATCGTCGAGCGGTTCTTGTGCAGCGCGCGACCTATTCGAGTCGGATTCCACCCGTCGAGGTGATGGTGTGCCAGTGCCTTCGCAACCACGGTGGGGTCGCGTCGGCGTGCGGGATCCCGTGCGCACAGCTGCGCGGCGACCGCTGCGATGGTGTCGGCGGAGAGCCGGGATGTGGTCGATGCGTGCGCACGGTGGGTGATCGGCTGAACTGTGTTCGCACCGCTGGTGCACGGTTCACCGCCGGGGGCGGCGGTTCGATCCGGCGCGTGCGCGAGCGTGAGGAGCGCGACGGTGGCCTGTGCCATGGACCCTTCGATGATCAGCGGCCACAGCCAGGCTTCGTGGGCCGGCACGCCTGCGGTGACCGCCAGCGAGCGCAGTGCGGTGAAGGACAGCCAGAACGCTCCGGCTGCGATAAGCGCAGTCATCGCGATCGCGACCACGTGGGTTGCGCCGAATTTCCCGTGCGCACGGGCGAGAACCGTGACTCCGTGCACGGCGGCGAGCAGTGCCAGTGGCGGGATGACGGCGACCGCGGCGGCGACGACCGGCAGGGCGGTGGTGTGCAGGAGGGCCTGGGTGGCGTTGCCGGTGATGCTCACCGCGGCTGCGGCGGTGAGCACCGTCCAGAAGAAGGCGTGCGCACGCGGTCTCGGTGTGGGCACGATGACGGGTTCGGTCACGGGGAGTCCTCGGTGCGGGGTCAACGTGCGGAAGGCTGGTAGTCGGGCGCGAGCGGGTGCGGTTCGCCGGTGAGCACGGCCAGGGCCGCGGCGACCTCGTGGAGGTCGGCTTTGACGTAGGTGGAGGTGGTGCCTCGTGATTTGGTGGCGTGTCCGGCATAGGCGCTGGCGACGGCGTAGCTGAATGTCCGCTCCACCCAGGTCAGGGTGGTGTGGCGCAGCCAGTGCACGGTCATGCCGTGGGCGGCGACCCAGGGCAGTTCGGCGCCGAGGCGGTTCCAGATGTAGTCGAAGCGGCGTGCGGTGATCGGGCGGCCGTTGCGGTAGCGCAGGAGCTGCTCGTTGCGAGGGCTGCGGCGTTGCCGAGCATGGTCGAGCAGGTGGCGCATGAGGGTGGGGGAGACCGGCTGCCAGCGGTCGATGCCGTCCTTCTCGCGCAGGTAGATCAGGCACTGGTCGGGGTCGAGGTCGTGCGGGCGAAGGGCGAGCGCTCCGCCTCGGCGGCAGGCGGTTTCGATGTGCAGGCGCAGCAGCAGGGAGTCGAGTTCGGGGTCGTTGCCGGTGACGGCGGCGACCTGGCAGATCTCGGTCAATTGACCCGACGGGATGGCGTAGCGCTTCGACGGTCGCCGCGCCGGCATCTTCAGGTGCCGCGCGGGGTTGTCGGCCGGGCGGATCCAGCCGTTGTCCTCGGCGAGGCGGTAGAGGCAGCGGACCGCGCTGACGAAGTGCTCGGCGGCGCTGGTGCCGCCGCGGGAGGCGCGGTTGACCCGCGCACCGGCCTGGATAGTGCGGGCCCGCTCCTCGAACTCGGCCTTCGACGGCTCGTCCAGGCGCCGGTCGGGCCATTCGGTGACAAGCCGGGTCAGTGCGGTGTTGTAGGTCCGCAGCGTGCCTTCCGAGAGCCGGGCGCGGACCAGCGGCACTGCCTCGGCGAAGGTCGGCACGGGTGCTGCTTCGGTGACCAGGTCGGCCGGGGCGATGCCCATCTGCGACAACAGCACTCGCGCGGCGGCTACGGCTTCGGCACTCGGCGCGGTGGTGGTCACGAGGTCGCCTCCGCGAGAGTGGCGAGCGGGTCGGACAGAAAGCCGCCCAGCGTGGCGGGCGGCAGGATCAGCACGCGCCGGTGGGCTCGGTGCGCCAGGAGCAGGACGCGGTCGCCGGCGAACAGGTGCACCCGCCGCCGCTGGCGGTAGCCAATACGGAAGTAGCCGTCGCGCACCGTGGCGACACCGGCTTCGGGTGTGGCTTCGACGAGAAGCGAACCGTCGTTCCGGCAGGAAACGTCGAGAGCTGTCCCGGACTCCCAGCCCAGCGCGGCGAGGATCGTCCGGTCGGCGATGCGGCCGGAGTCTCCGACCACGCAGATGGCGAAGAGCACGTCCCGGTCGGCCATTCGCAGAACGGGAGCGGGCACCAGCGGCTGGGGCAGCAACCGGCCGAGCGGCGTCGAGGGCGGGACGACAGGCGTGATCATCGACGATCACCCCGCCCAGCAAACCCCGGATCCGTCACCGGTGACACCGAAAACGATCCGAGTAGAGCAGAAGTGCGCAGGTCAGCGCAGGAAAACATGAGTTGGCCTCCGTGTGTTCGAGTGCACTCGAACACCCCGCACGCATAAGCGTCACCAGAGACGGAGATCTGTGCGCGAGAGGGGACTTGAACCCCTACGTCCTAAGACACCAGAACCTAAATCTGGCGCGTCTGCCAATTCCGCCACTCGCGCGTGCTGGTACGGCCGTCCAAACTCTACCGGCCCGACCCCGCTGAGCGAAGCATCCTGCGGAGTGTCTCTACTCACGAGTAACCCGACCTGGGATTATAACGATGCGGTAACGGCCAATATGAGGGGCACTCATGTTTCAACGCGGTGTCCATCGACCTCACCAGCGCGATCGAACGTGAGGGAGGATCATGTTTCGCACCGTTCTGGTACATGAGTGCAAGAAAACTCGAGAGTAGCCGCCGCGCCGGAAGAGGAACGTGAGGTTTTCCTCATGATTCTCTGGCATCCTCGGCTCTACCAGGCCCTGGACAGGGGAGACCCCTGCGCACCGGAGCGGAGCGTCCCCCCGGGCTACGTCGCGAGAGTAGGAAGTCGAGCGTCTTGACGATCAACGAGAACACTGAGACCGGGACCGAAACGCGCCGTACGGCGGGACGGTCCCCCGAGGTGGAGGCGTCCCGGTCGCCCTTGCTGGATCGTCTGCTGAACGGCACCGCTTATGCGCTGGCGTTCGGCGGGCAGGGCGCCAAATGGCTGGGCGAGCTGGAGGAGATCGAGCGGGACAGCGCGCTGGAGCCGGAGCTCACCGCCCTGGTGAACGAGGCCGCCGCGCTGCTGGAGCCGGTCGCGAACCAGCTGCTCGTCGTGCGGCCGGTCGGGTTCGACCCGATCGGCTGGATCCTGGAGAACGAACTCGCCGAAGGGGACGACGACGCCGAGAGCTCGGCCGCGCCGTCGGAGCGCGTGCTGCGCTCCGCCGCGGTCTCGATGCCCGGCGTGCTGCTCACCCAGCTCGCGGCGCTGCGCGCGCTCAAGCTGCAGGGGCTCGATGTCGTCGAGCACCCGCCGGTGCGGATGATCGGGCACTCGCAGGGTGTGCTGGCCGCTGCCGCGCTGCGCGACGGGGGTCGGCGCGATGCCGAGCTGCTCGCGTTCGGGCAGATGATCGGTGCGGCCGCCAGCCTGGTCGGGCGGCGGCGCGGGCTGATGCCGGTCGGCGAGCAGTCGCCGATGGTGGCCGTCTCCAATGTCGATCCGGAGCAGCTGCGGGCGGTCGTCGCCGAGGTGTCCGATGGCGTCGATCCCGCTGTCGCGGCGGTGGTCTCGATCCGCAACGGGCGTCGGCGCGCGGTGCTCTCCGGCACCCCGGCGCAGATCGCGCGGGTTCGGCAGCGCTGCACCGAGATCCACGACGCGCAGAGCGCCGAGCGGGATGCCAAGGCGCGCGGCGGCTCGGTCTTCGCGCCGGTCTTCGAGGACCTCGCGGTGGACGTCGCCTTCCACCACCCGGCGCTGACCGACACGGTCGAGCTGGTGGCAGGCTGGGCGCGGCAGTGCGGGCTGGACGCCGAGCTGGCGGGGGCGCTGGCGCAGGAGATCCTGGTCGACCCGATCGACTGGGTCGGCACGGTGGACGAGGTCGTCGCGGCGGGCGCCGAGTGGATCCTCGACCTGGGCCCGGGCGACCTGCTCTCCCGGCTGACCGCGGGCTCGCTCAAGGGGACCGGGGTCGGTGTCGTCGCCGCCGCGACCCGCGAGGGGCAGCGCAGCCTGCTGACCCCGGGCGCTGCGCCGCAGGTGCCCGCGCCGTGGTCGGCGTTCGCGCCGAAGCCGGTGCGGCTGCCGAACGGCCGGATCGTGGTCGAGACCTCCTTCACCCGGCTCACCGGGCGCTCGCCGATCCTGCTCGCGGGCATGACCCCGACCACCGTGGACGCCAAGATCGTCGCCGCGGCGGCGAACGCGGGCCACTGGGCCGAGCTGGCCGGTGGCGGCCAGGTGACCGAGCAGATCTTCGCCGACCGCGTCGCGGAGCTGCAGACGCTGCTGCAGCCGGGCCGCGCGGTGCAGTTCAACTCGCTCTTCCTCGACCCCTACCTGTGGAAGCTGCAGCTGGGCGGGAAGCGGCTGGTGCAGAAGGCCCGCGCCGCGGGCGCGCCGATCGACGGCGTCATCGTCACCGCGGGCATCCCCGAGCTCGACGAGGCCGTCGCGCTGATCGAGGAGCTCACCGAGGCCGGGATCCACCACGTCGCCTTCAAGCCGGGCACCGTGGCGCAGATCCGCGCGGTGCTGCGGATCGCCGACCAGGTCCCCGGCTACCCGGTGATCGTGCACATCGAGGGCGGCCGCGCGGGCGGGCACCACTCCTGGGAGGACCTGGACGACCTGCTGCTCGCCACCTACGCCGAGCTGCGCACCCGCGACAACGTCGTGGTCTGCGTCGGCGGCGGCATCGGCACGCCGGAGCGCGCCACCGAGTACCTGACCGGCGCCTGGGCCACCGGGTACGGCTACCCGGCCATGCCGCTGGACGGCGTGCTGGTCGGCACCGCGGCGATGGCCACGCTGGAGGCGACCACCGCCCCCGAGGTCAAGCAGCTGCTGGTCGACACCCCCGGCACGCCGGACTGGGTCGGCGCGGGCACCGCGATCAACGGAATGGCCTCGGGCCGTTCGCAGCTCGGCGCCGACATCCACGAGATCGACAATGCCGCCTCGCGCACCGGCCGCCTGCTGGACGAGGTCGCCGGTGACGCCGACGCCGTCGCCGCGCGCCGGGACGAGATCATCGCCGCGCTGAACGCGACCGCCAAGCCGTACTTCGGCGACGTCGCCACCATGACCTACCTGGAGTGGCTGGAGCGCTACGTCGAGCTGGCCGTCGGGCTGGACCGGCGCCGCGACTTCGACTGCGGCTCCGACCTGGGCGACGCCATCCGCGAGGCCACCCGCTCGCAGTGGCTCGACATCACCTGGCGGGACCGCTTCGCCGAGATGGCGCGGCGCGCCGAGGCGCGGCTGCACCCGGCCGACCGCGGTGACATCCCCACGCTCTTCGGCTCGGACCAGGACTTCGAGGACCCGGTCGGTGCCATCTGCACGCTGAAGGAGCACTACCCGGCCGCCGCGGAGACGCTGCTGCACCCGGCCGACGTGCCGTTCTTCGTCTCGCTCTGCAAGATGCCGGGCAAGCCGGTGAACTTCGTGCCCGTGGTCGACGGCGACGTCCGGCGCTGGTGGCGCTCGGATTCGCTGTGGCAGGCGCACGATGCCCGCTACTCGGCCGACCAGGTCTGCATCATCCCGGGCACCGTCGCCGTCGCGGGCATCACCCGGGTCGACGAGCCGGTCGGCGAGCTGCTCGACCGCTTCGAGCAGGACACCGCCTACTCGCTGGTCCGCGCGGGCGTCGTGCCCGCCGCGGTGGACGCGCGCCGCGTCGCGGGCGTCACCGCGGGGCCGATCGACGCCGTGCTGGCCGCGCCGGACGTGCGCTGGTCCGGGCGGACCACGGTGAACCCGGTGCACCGCCTCGGTGACCTGGACGCCTGGGTCGTCGACGGCAAGGGCGCCGTGCACCCGGTCACCGGTGCCACGCTCACCGAGACCACCGGCCCCGACACCGAGGACAGCTACGTCGAGCTGACCGTTCCGCTGCTCGGCCGGGACGCCGTCACCATCCGGATCACGGTCCCGGTCTCCGTCTACAACGGCGGCGCCCCGGTCATCACCGAGGCCGACGCCGAGACCGCCATGAGCGCGCTGCTCGCGGTGGCCGCCGGGCAGTCGCTGCCCGAGGTCAAGGGCTCGGTCGCGCACGTCAACGTGGCCTGGACGCCGGACCTCGGCGCCGACCACGCCGGGGTCACCGGCGGCGGGCTGCCGGACACGCTGAGCACGCTCGGCCGGGTCGTCCCGGACGTGCTGGTCGGCGCCTGCTGGCCCGCGGTCTTCGCGGTGCTCGGCGCGGCCCGCACCGCCGACGGCGGCAGCGTCATCGAGGGCATGCTCGACCTGGTGCACCTCGACCACCAGGTGCACCTGGTCTCCGAGCTCCCGGACGCCACCAGCGTGCTCACCGTGCGCGCCGAGGCGGGCGAGACGCTCGACACCGACCTGGGCCGCGTCGTCGAGGTCAAGGTGCGGATCACCGGCATGCTCGACCGGCCGGAGACCGGGCTCTCCATGCCCACCCTCGCCACGCTCACCGAGCGCTTCGCCATCCGCGGCCGCACCGGCTCCGGCGAGCTGACCGACCCGCCGCGCGCCGGTGGCTCGGTCTCCGCCGACGCCCGCGAGACCGCGCGGCGCAGGCGCCGGGACGTCACCGTGCGCGCGCCGCGGGCCATGCACGCCTTCGCCGCCGTCTCCGGCGACCACAACCCCATCCACACCAGCGATTCCGCCGCCAAGCTGGCCGGGCTGGGCAGCCCGATCGTGCACGGCATGTGGCTCTCGGCCGCGGCCCAGCACGTGGTGGCCGCGCTCGACCCGGCGAGCGGGCTCCCCGCGCGCAGGCTGACCGCTTGGACCACCCGGTTCCTCGGCATGGTCCGGCCCGGCGCGGAGATCGACGTCCGGGTGGAGCGGGTCGCGATCGACGCCGGCGACGAGATCGTCGAGGTCTCCTGCCGCGCCGACGGCGACCTGGTGATGGCCGCGACCGGCCGCACCGCCGCGCCGAAGACCGTCTACGCCCTCCCGGGCCAGGGCATCCAGCGCAAGGGGATGGGGCTGGAGGCGCGCACGCGCTCCAAGGCCGCCAAGGAGATCTGGGACCGCGCCGACAAGCACACCCGCAAGGCGCTCGGCTTCTCCATCCTCGCCGTTGTCCGCGACAACCCGACCTACCTCAAGGCGCGCGGCGTCGAGCACCGGCACCCGGACGGCGTGCTGCACCTGACCCAGTTCACCCAGGTCGCCATGGCCGTCGTGGGCGTGGTGCAGGTGGCCGAGCTGCGCGAGGCCGGTGCCTTCGTCGAGGGCGCCGTGCTGGCCGGGCACTCGGTCGGCGAGTACAACGCGCTCTGCGCGGTCGCCGGGGTGCTCCCGCTGGAGGCCACGCTCGAGGTGGTGTTCCAGCGCGGCTCCGCCATGCACCAGCTGGTTCCGCGCGATGCGCAGGGCCGCAGCGACTACCGGATGGCCGCCATCCGCCCCTCGCAGATCGACCTGCCGGACGAGGAGGTCATCGGCTTCGTCGCCGGGATCGCCGAGCAGACCGGCGAGTTCCTCGAGGTCGTCAACCTCAACCTGCGCGGCTCGCAGTACGCCATCGCGGGCACGCTGGCCGGGCTGGAGGCGCTGGAGACCGAGATCGACCGGCGCCGCGAGATCACCGGCGGCAAGCGGGCGTTCATCCTGGTGCCCGGCATCGACGTTCCTTTCCATTCGACGGTACTGCGCAAGGGCGTTCCGGAGTTCAGGCAGAAGCTGGAGCAGCTGCTCCCGGCCGACCTGCACCCGGAGATCCTGGTCGGGCGGTACATCCCGAACCTGGTGCCGCGGCCGTTCTCGCTGGAGCGCTCGTTCGTCCAGGAGATCGCCGACCTGGTGCCCTCCGAGCCGCTGGCCGAGGTGCTCAGCGACTTCGACGGCTGGGCCGCGCGCCCGATCGAGCTCTGCCGCGTGGTCCTGGTCGAGCTGCTGGCCTGGCAGTTCGCCAGCCCGGTGCGCTGGATCGAGACCCAGGACGTGCTCTTCACCGACGCCGCGCACGGCGGCCTCGGGGTCGAGCGGTTCGTGGAGATCGGGCTGGCCGCCACCCCGACGGTGGCGAACCTGGCCAGCCAGACGCTCAAGCTCCCGGCCTTCGGCAACACCGCGGTCGAGGTGCTGAACATCGAGCGCGAGGCCGGCGTGGTCTTCGGCACCGACACCGACCCGGCCCCGGCCGACGAGCCGGTGGAAGAGACCACCACGGCTTCCGAGGCGCCCGCCGCCGCGGCTCCGGCTCCGGCCGCCGCCCCGGTGGCGGCCTCCGGCGGCCCGCGCCCGGACGACATCGCCTTCACCGCCGCCGACGCCACCAAGGTGCTCATCGCGCTCTGGACCAAGCTGCGGCTGGACCAGATCGGCCCGGTCGACACCATCGAGGGGCTCTGCGACGGCGTCTCCTCGCGCCGCAACCAGCTCCTGGTCGACCTCGGCTCCGAGCTCTCGCTCGGCGCCATCGATGGCGCCGCCGACGCCGACATGGGCGCGCTCTCGGCCACCGTCGAGCGGCTGGCGCGCACCTACAAGCCGTTCGGCACGGTGCTCTCCGACGCCATCAACGACCACCTGCGCAAGGTCTTCGGCCCGTCCGGCAAGCGCCCGGCCGCGGTCGCCGACCGGGTGGCCAAGGTCTGGGAGCTGGGCGACGGCTGGGCCAGCCACGTCACCGCCGAGCTCTCGCTCGGCACCCGCGAGGGTGCCAGCGTGCGCGGCGGCGACCTGGGCGGGCTGGTCTCCGGCGCGCTCGGCGACGGCGCCTCGGTGGACGCCGCGATCGACGCCGCCGTGCAGGCGGTCGCAGGCAGGCGCGGCGTCGCGGTCTCGCTGCCCAGCGCGGGCGGCGGGGGCGGCGCGACCGTCGACGCGGCCGCGCTCGGCGAGTTCACCGAGCAGATCACCGGCAGGGACGGCGTGCTCGCCAGCGCCGCCCGCGTGGTGCTGGAGCAGCTCGGCCTGGCCGAGCAGGTGAGCGCCGCGGTCGCCACCCCGGACACCCTGGTCGACCTGGTCGCCGCCGAGCTCGGCTCGGACTGGCCGCGGCTCGTCGCCCCGGCCTTCGACAGCCGCAAGGCCGTGCTGCTCGACGACCGCTGGGCCAGCGCCCGCGAGGACCTGGCCCGGCTCTGGCTCGGCGCCGACGCCGATGCCGCCGAGCTGCCGGTCAACGGTTACCTGGGCGCGGGCGAAGCCGTTGCCACGCAGGCGAACTGGTGGCGGGACAAGGCGAAGCACGAGGCCCGCTCTGTGCTCGCGGGCGCCTACGAGCGGATCGCCGCGGCGGCGCTGACCGCCGAGGAGCCGGGCGAGTGGTCCGCCGACGTCGCGGTGATCACCGGCGCCAGCAAGGGCTCGATCGCCGCCGCCGTCACCGGCAGGCTGCTCGCGGGCGGCGCGACCGTCGTGGTCACCACCTCGCGGCTGGACGACACCAGGCTCGGCTTCTACAAGCAGCTCTACCGGGAGCACGCGCGCAGCGGCGCCGCGCTCTGGGTGGTGCCCGCGAACATGGCCTCCTACACCGACATCGACGCGGTCATCGACTGGGTCGGCGCCGAGCAGGTCGACTCGGCGGGCGGCGCCAAGGTCAAGATCAAGGACGCCATGACCCCGACCCTGCTGCTGCCCTTTGCGGCGCCGCGGGTCGCCGGTGACCTCGCCGACGCGGGCTCCCGCGCGGAGATGGAGATGCGGGTCCTGCTCTGGTCGGTCGAGCGGCTGATCGCGGGGCTCTCCGCGCTCAACGCCGACCACGACGTGGACGCCAAGCTGCACGTGGTGCTGCCCGGTTCGCCGAACCGCGGCCTCTTCGGCGGCGACGGCGCCTACGGTGAGTCCAAGGCGGCGCTGGACGCGGTCGTCACCCGCTGGCGGGCGGAGAAGTCCTGGTCGCAGCGGGTCACCCTGGTGCACGCGCTGATCGGCTGGGTGCGCGGCACCGGGCTCATGGGGCAGAACGACCCCATGGTCTCCGCGGTCGAGGCGGCCGGGGTGCAGACCTGGTCCACCACCGAGATGGCCGACGAGCTGCTCAAGTGGTGCACCTCGCAGGCGCGGGCGATCACCGTCACCGCCCCGCAGCAGATCGACCTCACCGGCGGCCTGGCCGGCGTCGAGCTCGACCTGCCCGCGCTCGCCAAGCAGGCGGCCGACGAGGCCGCGGCGGCCGAGGTGGAGGCCGAGACCGTCCCGACGGTCGCGGCGCTGCCCGCCCCGCCCACCCGCAGCTCCGCGCTGCCGGTGCCGGAGTGGAGCGAGGTCGCCGCCGACCTCACCGACATGGTGGTCATCGTCGGCGCGGGCGAGCTGGGCCCGTACGGCTCGGCGCGCACCCGCTTCGAGATGGAGGTCTCCGACGAGCTCTCCGCCGCGGGCGTGCTCGAACTCGCCTGGACCACCGGGCTGGTGACCTGGGAGAACGATCCCAAGCCGGGCTGGTACGACGTCGCCTCCGGTGACTTCGTGCCGGAGCACGAGGTGGCCGAGCGCTACCACGACACCGTGGTCGAGCGCTGCGGCGTGCGCCGGTACGCCGACGACGCCGCCATGGTCGACAACAGCGCGCCGCTGATGACCTCGGTCTTCCTGGACAAGGACCTGACCTTCACGGTCGGCTCCGAGGCCGAGGCCCGCGCCTTCGAGTCGGCCGCGCCGGAGCACACCGTCGTGCTCCCGGCGGGCGACGGCGGCGACTGGCAGGTGACCCGCAAGGCGGGCACCGAGATCCGGGTGCCGCGCAAGGCCAAGCTCTCCCGCACCGTCGGCGGCCAGATCCCGACCGGCTGGGACCCGACCGTCTGGGGCATCTCGGCGGACATGGCGTCCTCGATCGACCGGGTCGCGCTGTGGAACATCGCCTGCACCGTCGACGCCTTCGTCAGCTCCGGGTTCGACCCGGCCGAGCTGATGAGCTGGGTGCACCCGAGCCTGGTCGCCAACACCCAGGGCACCGGCATGGGCGGCATGTCCTCGATGCGCTCGCTCTACGTCGACAACCTGCTCGGCGAGCCGCGGCCGAACGACATCCTGCAGGAGGCGCTGCCGAACGTCGCGCTGGCGCACGTGGTGCAGTCCTACGTGGGCAGCTACGGCGCGATGGTGCACCCGGTGGCGGCCTGCGCCACCGCCGCGGTCTCCGTCGAGGAGGGCGTCGACAAGATCAAGCTCGGCAAGGCCGAGGTGGTCGTCGCCGGTGGCTACGACGACCTCGGCATCGAGGGCATCGTCGGCTTCGGCGACATGTCCGCGACCGCCGACTCCGCGGTGATGGCGGGCAAGGGCATCGCCGACCGGTACTTCTCCCGCGCCAACGACCGCCGCCGCGGCGGGTTCGTGGAGTCGCAGGGCGGCGGCACCGTGCTGCTGGCCCGCGGCGACGTGGCGCTGGAGATGGGGCTCCCGGTCCTCGGCGTGGTGGCCTTCGCGCAGTCCTTCGCGGACGGCGTGCACACCTCCATCCCGGCGCCAGGGCTCGGCGCGCTGGGCGCGGGCCGGGGCGGGCGCGAGTCCAAGCTCGCCGCCGAGCTGCGCAAGCTCGGCGTCACCCCGGACGAGGTCGCGGTGGTCTCCAAGCACGACACCTCGACCGCGGCCAACGACCCGAACGAGTCGGAGCTGCACGAGCGGCTCGCGGCGGCGATCGGCCGCTCCGACGGCGCCCCGCTCTTCGTGGTCTCGCAGAAGTCGCTGACCGGGCACGCCAAGGGCGGCGCCGCCGCCTTCCAGCTGATCGGGCTCTGCCAGGTGCTGGAGCAGGGCGTCGTGCCGCCGAACCGCAGCCTGGACTGCGTCGACGACAAGATGCGCGAGTACCCGCACCTGGTCTGGGTGCGCGAGGCGCTGCGGTTCGGCGAGCGGTTCCCGCTCAAGGCCGGGCTGGTGACGTCGCTCGGGTTCGGGCACGTCTCCGGGCTGCTCGCGGTGGTGCACCCGCAGGCGTTCGTGGCGGCGGTGCCGGCCGATCGCAGGAACGAGTACCTGCACCGTGCCGAGCAGCGCAGGCTCAACGGCAGGCAGCGCTTCGCCGAGGCGATGTGCGGCGGCTCCGACCTCTACGAGCGACCGGCTGACCGGCGGCTCGGCGCGGACGGCACCCCCGCATCGCGAATCCGTCAGTTCGAGGCCGACATGCTGCTCTCCGGGGCCGCCCGCCTCGGTGCCGACGGCACCTACCGTGCCGACGGCAGGGGTTGCGAGACGGGCCGGTTCGCCCCGGCGTCCGAGACCGAGGGGTCATAGGCTCCGGTTCCATGACCATCATCGGTATCGGGCTGGACCTGGTGACCATCTCGGAGTTCGGCGAGCAGCTGGACCGCGTGGGAACCACCATGCTCAGGGAGAGCTTCACCGCCGCCGAGCGGCGCTACTGCCAGAGCAAGGCAACGGATTCCACGCGCAGCTACGCGGCGCGGTGGGCGGCCAAGGAGGCCGTGCTCAAGGCATGGGCCTCCTCCCGGTTCGCCCGCCGCCCGCAGATCGGGGACAACCCGTACCCGCTGATCGAGGTGGTGAACGACGCGTGGGGCAGGCCGAGCATTCGGCTGCACGGCCTCGCCGCCGAGTTCCTGCCGCGGGTGCGGGTGCACCTCTCGCTGACGCACGACGGTGACACCGCCGCGGCGATGGTCGTCCTGGAGGACCCGGGCGAATTCGCCGACCTCATCGAGGGCAGGGAAGCCTCGAGCTGAACGACGGGGCCCGAGCCGGAAACGGCTCGGGCCCCCTGTCTTTCGCGGCTAGGACCGCGATTCCTTCTCCGCCACCAGCAGGTACGCCACCATGAGCCGCTTGAGCTCGGCCACCGCCTGCCCGCTGCTCTGCTGGTCCTGCACCGAGAAGTTGAGCATCGAATACACCACGTGCACCAGCACCTGGGCCATGGTGGTGCGCCGCTCGCGCGGGGTGCGCGGGGTGAGCGGGCGCAGCATCTGCGAGACGACCTCGGCGAATTCCTTCTCGTGCTTGGCGCCGGTGGCCCTGGTGGAGGGGGTGGACTGCATGGCCAGCCAGACCTCGCGGCGGGAGGGGTCGGTCATCCACAGGTTCGCCAGGTGGTCGACGAACTGGTTCATGTGCCGCAGCCAGTCCAGCGAGGGGACGCCGCCGTGGAAATCGGCGAGCTCCCGGGAGACCGCGACCAGGTCCTGCCGGTTCAGTTCGCAGACGATCACGTACTTGTTGGCGAAGAACTGGTAGAGCGTGCCGATCGGCACCTCGGCGCGGGCCGCGACCTCTTCACAGGTGAACGATTCGAAACCCACCTCGACCAGCAGTTCCCGCGAGGACTGCAGCAGCGCGTCGAACTTCCGCTTGCTGCGCTCCTGGGTCGGGCGGCGCCGCGGCATGAGCTCCTGCGGGTCGTCCTGCATCTCCAACGCAGGGTCGGGTCTGCGTCTCGACCTGGCCTCCGCGCGTAGTTCCACCCGTCCAGGCTAACGTGAGCCCAGCACTGCCCGGTACGGGCGTTTCCGCTCGTCTGTGACAGTTCACCCCCATCCGTCGCGAACTCGGTGCCGAACCACCGCTGTATCCGCGTGTCGGGGCCGTCCTGAGCCGGGAACCAGGTTCCGCGCGCGATGATCGGTATCTACCAGGGGGCGGGACCGACCGGCAGCACGCCGACCCCGCGGCACCGGTGCCCCCGCGGGCAGGAGGCGTGGCTGTGGCGGCACGAACGGGCGGCGCGCAGGCGCCGGTGGTGTTCGGCGTGAGCACCGAGCGCGGGGCGGTGCACGCGGTGGCGCTCGGCGGGGCGGGGGAGCGGCTGGCCGAGCGGGTGCTGGCGCAGCGCACCCTCACCGTCGCCGACGACCGGCGCGCGGCGACCGCCGCCGTGATCGCCGCGCTGGACGCGCTCGCCGCCGCCGTGCGCCGGGAGCCCGCCGGGGTCGCGGTCGCCTACCACGATGCCGCCGAGCGGCGCACGCTCGCCGCCGCGCTGGCCGCGGGCCGCTGGCACGCCGCCGCGCTGGTCTCGACCAGGGCCGCGCACCTGAACGTGGCGGGCGCCATGACGTGGCTGGCCGAGTTCGACGACCTGCTGCTCTGCGACGTGGTGCCCGGTCACCTCACGCTCACCCTGGTCGACCGGGGCCGCGGCCGGGTGCTGGCCGGGGTCACCAGGACCGGCGGGGTCACCAGCGCCGCGCTCGGCGCCGCCGTCGGGGCCGCCCGCGACCAGCTGGACGCCGCCGAGACCAGGCCGGACGCGGTGGTGCTGATCGGCTCCGCCGCCGCCGAGCCCGCGGTGGCGGACGCGGTGCGGGCGCTCGGCGCCCCGGTGCTGCCGTGCACGGTGGCGGCGCAGGCGACGGCGCTCGGCGCCGCGCTCGCGGTCGCGGCGGACCCGGGCGGGGTGGCGGAGGTGCCGGTGCCGCGCTCGCGCTCGGGTCGCACCGCCGCGCTGCTCGGGGCGGCCGCGCTGGCGGCGGGGTTCACCGTGGCGGGCGGGGCGTACCTGATGAGCGATCCGCACCCGATGCCCGCCGCGGTGGTGGCCGGTGCCTTCGCGCCCGCCGCCCCCGCGGTCCCGGTGTTGCCGCAGCACATCGCCGCGACCGCGGCGGACGGCGGGTACCGCATCGGCGAACTGGCAGCCGCCGCGGCGGTCGCGGTGCCGTCGCAGTGGGCGGTCCCGGCCGCGACCACGGGGCGGGACGGGCCGCTGCCGCTCGTTCCCACCGCTGATCTCGCCCTCGCGGAGCCGGCGCAGGCTCCCGGTGACCGGGCGGAAGCGCCCGGCGACTCGCCGCGGGCGCCTGGTGACCCGGCCGGAGGGCCTGGTGACCCGGGGCGGGCATCCGGTGACCCGGGGCGGGCTCCCGGTGACCGGGCGGGAGCGCCGACCCTGCCCGGCACGGGCGTGCCAACGCGGGACGGCGGCCCGGGAAACCCGGACGCCGTCCTGCTGTTCCCCGGCGAATCGCAGGCACCGGCGCCGTTCACCCCGGAGTCGGCCGCCTGGTTCGCGGAACACCTCCGGCTCGCCGTCGCCTGGGCCACCCAGCAGCTGCTCAAGGGCTGAGCGCTCAGTCCCTGGTCCGCGCCCGGAACGCCGCCAGCGCGCCCAGGTACCCCACCACGATGAACAGGGCGCACCAGCTCACCGCCAGCACCGCGCTCGACCCGATCGGGGTGCCGATCAGCAACCCGCGCACGGTCTCGATCACCGGCGTCACCGGCTGGTGCTCCGCCACCGGCCGCAGCCACCCCGGCATCGACTCCACCGGGACGAAGGCGCTGCTCACGTAGGGCAGGAAGAGGAAGGCGAAGGTGGAGCCGTTCGCCGCCTCCACGCTGCGGGTGAGCAACCCCAGCGCCGCCGAGATCCAGGAGAGCGCCAGCACGAAGAGCGCGACCAATCCGAGCGCCGCCAGCCAGCGCAGCGGGTCGGCGGTCGGCCGGAACCCGATCAGCACCGCGAGCACGGTGACCAGCGCGGTGGTGAAGAGGTTGCGCAGCAGGCTCTCGGCGACGTGCGCGTTCAGGAAGGCCGAGCGCGCCACCGCCATGGTGCGGAAGCGGTCGACGAACCCCTCGGTGACGTCGGTGCAGACGCTCACCGCGGTGGTCGCCGAGCCGAACCCCGCGCAGAGCAGCAGGATGCCGGGCACCACGTAGTCGACGTAGGTGCCGCCGCCCACCTCGATGGCGCCGCCGAGCACGTAGACGAACATGAGCAGGATCAGCACCGGCACCGCGATCGTCATGATCAGGGCGTCCGGGCTGCGCAGCGAGTTCCGCAGGTTGCGGTCCAGCATGGTGCGGGTGTCGAGGAGCACGCGGGCTCCCGCGGCGGGGGCGGTCATGGCGGCTCCTGTGGTCACGGCGGTCACGCGGCTTCGGCCGGGGCGGCGTGGCCGGTGAGCGCGAAGAAGACATCGTCCAGGTCGGGGGTGTGCACGGTCAGCCGCGCCACCTCGATGCCGAGTTCGGCGCAGCGGTTCAGCAGCGCGCGCACCTCGGCGGCGCTGCCGTCCGACGGCACCTGCAACTCCAGCTGCTCCGGCTCCGCCCGCCACCCCTCCGGCATCGGCAGGGTGGCCTCGGCGGCGGCCAGCTCGGCGGCGTCGGCGAAGCGCAGCCGCAGGTGCGCGCCCGGCACCCGCCGCTTGAGCTCGTCCGGGGTGCCGTCGGCGACGACGGCGCCGTTGTCCAGCACCGCGATCCGGTCGGCGAGCTGGTCGGCCTCCTCCAGGTACTGCGTGGTGAGGAAGACGGTGGCGCCGTCGGCGGCCAGCCCCTGGATGACCGACCACAGGTCGCGCCTGCTGCGCGGGTCCAGCCCGGTGGTCGGCTCGTCCAGGAAGACCATGCGCGGCCTGCCCATCAGGCTCATCGCCAGGTCGAGCCTGCGCCGCATGCCGCCGGAGAAGTCGGCGGTGCGCCGGTCCGCGGCGTCGGCGAGGTCGAAGCGGTCGAGCAGCTCGGCCGAGCGGCGGTTCAGCTCGGCGCCGGGCAGGTGCAGCAGCCTGCCGGTGAGGCGCAGGTTCTCCCTGGCGGTGAGCACGCCGTCGACGGCGGAGTACTGCCCGGTGACGCCGATCAGCGCGCGCACCGCGTCGGGTTCGGCCACCACGTCGTGGCCGAAGACCCTGGCGCTGCCGCGGTCCGGCGCGGCCAGCGTCGCCAGGATCCGGACCAGGGTGGTCTTGCCCGCGCCGTTCGGCCCGAGCAGGGAGAAGACCGTGCCCGCGGCGACCTCGAGGTCGAGGCCGCGCAGCACGGGGTGATCGCGGAAACCCTTGTGCAGGGCGGAGATCGAGAGGGCGGAGGTCATGGTGGCTCCAGGGTCGGAAACTGTGTATCGAATAAACTCAGTTTATAGAGTAAACAGTTATCCGGCGCAAGAGGAGGTGTGATGGAGAAGCGGAATCCAGGAGTTGCCCTGCGGCTGCTGTGGGGGATGGACGCGGCGGGCACGCGCGGGCCCAAGCGCGGGCTCTCGGTCGAGCGCATCGTGGACGCGGCCATCGCGGTGGCGGACGCGGAGGGGTATGCGGCGCTCTCCATGAAGCGGGTGGCGGAGGAGCTCGGCTTCACCGCCATGTCGCTCTACCGCTACGTGGACAGCAAGACCACGCTGATCGAGCTGATGTCGGACCGGGTGCTCGGGCTACCGCCCGCCGTCGACCCCGCGCTGGGCTGGCGGGACGGGCTGCGGCACTGGGCGGTCACCGAGTACGAGCTGATCACCAGGCACCCGTGGTGGCTGGAGATCCCCATGACGACCCCGCCGCTCGGGCCGAACAACATGGCCTGGCTGAACACCGGGCTGACCATCCTGGAGCGCACCGGACTGCCCCCCGGCGTCCGGCTGCGGCTGGTGATGAACCTGACGCTCTACGTCATCGGCCGGATGCGGCTCAGCCTGGAGCTGGGCCAGGCCGAGGCCGACGACGACCTCTTCGACGGCCTCTTCACCGCCATGGACCCGCAGCGCTTCCCCGCGGTGCTCGCCGCGGCCGCCGCGGGCGCCTTCTCCGACGCCGAGATCGACTGGGCGCGTGCCGACTTCGAATTCGGGCTGGACCGCACGCTGGACGGCTACGAGACCTACATCCGCGGCCTGCGGCCCTGACCCCGTCAGACCGAGAGGTCGCGCCGCAGCTTGGCCACGTGCCCGGTGGCGCGCACGTTGTACTGCGCGACCTCCACCTTGCCCTCCTCGTCCACCAGGAAGGTGGAGCGGATGACGCCGGTGACGGTCTTGCCGTACATGGTCTTCTCGCCGAAGGCGCCGTAGGCGGTGAGCACCGCGCGGTCCGGGTCGGAGAGCAGCGGGAAGGTGAGCTGCTCGGCGTCGCGGAACTTGGCCAGCTTGGCGGGCTTGTCCGGCGAGATGCCGACGACCGCGATCCCGGCACCGTCCAGTTCGGCCAGGTTGTCCCGGAAGTCGCAGGCCTGCTTGGTGCAGCCGGGGGTGCTCGCGGCGGGGTAGAAGTAGACGATGACCTTGCGGCCGCGGTAGTCCGCCAGGGAGACGGTGCTGCCGTCGGCGTCGGGCAGGCTGAAGTCGGGGGCCGGGTCGCCGGGGGAGAGTCGAGTGTCGGTCACGCCAGCACGGTAACCGAACCGCCGGGGCCGATGGCTACGGATACACTCGGGCGAGTTCCGGGGCCTGCGGTTTTCCGTTGGGTTCCGCGGGCACATCGACCGACAGGAGGCGTGGAACGTGGCAAGGGACACCGAGCGGATCGAGCGTGACATCGAGGCCGCGCGCACGCGGCTGGCAGGCACGCTGGACGAGCTCGCGGTGCGGGCCGATCCGCAGCGGATCGCCGGCGACACCAAGAACCTGGTGCTGGCCAAGCTGAACGAGCCCAAGGTCAAGTACAGCCTGATCGGCGCCGGGGCCGTCGTGGTCGGCCTGGTACTGGTCAAGCTCTTCCGCTGACCCGCTCGAAACGAACGACACCCGGTGCGCTGCGCACCGGGTGTCGTCGTTTTCGGGGGTCGCTCAGACCGTCGGGCAGGCGAAGCCGTCGCCGTCCGGGTCCAGGTGCGGGCCGTAGCCCGGTTCCCCGCGGAACAGCGGCGCGCGCCCGGCGGCCTTGGCGTCCTCGCAGTTGGCGAAGGCGCCGCCCGCGGAGCCGGTCTGGGTCAGACCGGCCGAACCGGTGAGCCCGACCCCGGCGTCGATGGCGGAGGACCCGGTACCGGCGGAACCGGTGGGCACGGCATTGGCGGCCGGAGCCGCGAGGAGCGTAAGCCCCGCGGCGGCAACGCTGACGGTGAGCCGGCGAACGTTCATGTATTCCTCTGTTGTGTG
Source organism: Nocardia sp. NPDC057353 (assembly GCF_042667085.1). NCBI lineage: Bacteria > Bacillati > Actinomycetota > Actinomycetes > Mycobacteriales > Nocardiaceae > Nocardia > Nocardia sp. NPDC057353. The sequence continues at coordinate 36,863 of NZ_JBHVAK010000006.1, read as the reverse complement.
CTGCGGTGGATCGGCGGCCGAATGAGACGCCGCCCCCACTGTCGTGAGCCCTCGCCGTGTTGTCAACCGAGCCGTCGGTGAGCGCGGCCGTCCAGGGCCCGGTCGATGAATTCGGCCGGAAGAATTCGGTGTGATACTTCTTCGACATGCACGACGATCGACCCCTCGCTCCGCGTTATCGGCACGACCTGGACGGGCTGCGCGGGGTGGCGATCGCGTTGGTGGTGGTCTTCCACGTGTGGTTCGGCCGGGTCTCCGGCGGCGTCGACGTGTTCCTGGTGCTCTCCGGCTTCTTCTTCACCGGCATGGTGCTGCGCCGCGGCGCGGTCGGCGGGGTCGGGGTGCCCGCGGTCTTCGCGCGCACCGCGCGGCGGCTGCTGCCCGCGCTGGTGGTGGTCCTCGGCGCGGTGACGCTGTGGGTGGTGCGCGAGCTGCCGTACACCCAGTGGACCGAGCTCTCCCGGCAGGTGCTCGCCTCCCTGCTCTACTACCAGAACTGGCAGCTGGCAGCGGCTTCCGCCGACTACCTCGCCGCCGACCCGTCGGTGAGCCCGCTGCAGCACCTGTGGTCGATGGCGGTGCAGGGGCAGTTCTACCTGGCCGTGCTGCTGGTGATCGCCTGCACCGCGCTGGTCTGCCGCCGGGTGCTGCGCCGCCCGCGGCTGCTGCGCCCCGCGGTCGGGGTGCTCGCCGCGGCCGGTGCCGCCGCGTCCTTCTGGTACGCCGCGACCCGGCCTGCCGCGCAACAGGACTGGACCTACTACGACAGCGCCGCGCGGGCCTGGGAGCTGCTGGCCGGTGCGCTGCTGGCGGTGGTACTCGGCTCGGTGGCTTTGCCCTCCGGTCGGTTCGCGCGGGTCGTGCGCGGGCTGCTCGCGGTCGGCGGGCTGGCGGCGGTGCTCGCCTGCGGCGTGCTCTTCGACGGGGCGCAGCAGTTCCCCGGCCCGGCCGCGCTCTTCCCGGTGCTCGCCACCGTCGCGCTGATCCTGGCCGGGGCGGGGGAGCGCCCGCCCGCGGTGAGCAGGCTGCTGGCGACCTGGCCGTTCGTCGAACTCGGCGCGATCGCCTACGCGCTGTACCTGTGGCACTGGCCGCTGCTCATCGCCGCGCTGCACTACACCGGCTCCGGCGGTGCCGGGCTCGGCAGCGGGCTGGTGGTGGTCGGGCTGTCGCTGGCGCTGGCGGTGGTCACCCAGCGCTGTGTCGAGGAGCCGCTGCGGCAGCGCACCGGCCGCCAACCCCGGCCGCCGGTGCTGGTGCGGCGCGGCCTCGGCGCGCTGGTCACCGCGGCCGGGGTGGCGGTGCTCGGCACCGTCTTCTTCTGGCAGGGCGTGCTGCAGGACGTCGAGCGGCCGCTCGGCGCCCTGGATCCCGTGGTCTACCCGGGCGCGGACGTGCTCGTCGAGGGGGTCGCGGCGCCGCCCGCCGCGGTCCGGCCGTCCATGCTGGAGGCCCCGAAGGACGTGCCCGCATCGACCACCGACGGCTGTATCTCGGACTGGCACACCACCGCCGTCGTCACCTGCGACTACGGCGACCCGGAGGGGGAACGGACCATCGCCGTCGTCGGCAACTCGCACGCCGAGCACTGGCTCACCGCCATGGACGCGATCGGCCGCGACCACGGCGTCCGGATCACCGTCTACCTCAAGATGGGCTGCTCGCTGAACCTGCGCGAGGACTCGCTCTACCGTGGCGAGCCCATCCCGGACTGCCGCGACTGGTCCCGCGCCGTGCTCGACCGGCTCGCCGGGCAGCGCCCGGACTGGGTCTTCACCACCGCCACCGCGCCGATCTGGCCGACCGGCGGCGACGAGGTGCCGCAGGGGTTCATCGAGGTGTGGGGTGCGCTGGCCGAGCGCGACCTGCGCGTGCTCGCGGTGCGCGACACGCCGTGGCTGCGCACCGAGTACGGCCGGTACCGCGCCGTCGACTGCCTGGCCGCGGGCGGCACCGCGGAGAGCTGCGGCATGCTGCGCGCCGACGCCCTCGCCCCGGTGAACCCGGCGCTGGAACCGGCCGCGGACTTCCCGAACGTGCGGCTGCTCGACCTGAGCGACGCGGTGTGCGGGCCGGTGGTGTGCCGGGCCGTGGAGGGCAATGTGCTCGTGTACCACGACGAGCACCACCTGACCGCCAGCTACGTCCGCACCCTCACCCCGGAGCTGGAGCGGCAGATCGGCGCCGCCACCGGGCTCTGGTGAGCGCTCTAGGATGCACGGATGGTCCGATGGCTCTCCGATGACGAACAGACCACCTGGCAGGCCTTCATCCGGCTGAACCAGCGGCTGGACGCGGCCGTCGCGAAGGGGCTGGCCGAGCACGGCCTCTCCACGCCGGACTACGAGCTCATGGTCGCGCTCTCCGCCACCCCCGACGGCGCGCTGCGCGCCAAGGACCTGGCGGCCGAGGTGTGCTGGGAGAAGAGCAGGCTCTCCAAGCACCTGGCCCGGATGGCCGGGCGCGGGCTGGTGGAGCGCAAGCCGGTGGCCGACGACGCCCGCGGCGTGCTCGTCGTCCTCACCGAGCAGGGCAGGAGCACCCTGGAGCGGGCCGCGCCGAGCCACGTCGAGCTGGTGCGCACGCTCTTCATCGACGCGCTCACCGCGGACGAGGCGCAGTCGGTGCGCTCGCTCGCCGCCAAGGTGGTCACCCGCGCGGAGGCGCTGTGACGCTCAATTCCAGGGTGTCACCGGCGGTTTGACCCACAGCAGCTTCTCGTCGGCGTGCGGCCGCCGCGCCGCGGGGTGCTCCGGGTGCCGCGCCGCCCACGCCGCCTTCTCGGTCAGCAGGTCGGCGACCGCCACCCAGGTCTCGTCGGTGCTCGGCGGGTTGACCCCCGCCGCCCGCGCCAGCTTGCGGCGGGCGGCCGGGGTGAAGGCGCGCAGCTCGGCCGCGTCGATGGCGCGGTCCCACAGGTAGGCCGCGAGCGCGCGGGCCTTCTCCGCCCGGCTGCGGGCGGCGTGGTCGTTGTGCGTGTAGTCGGGCATCGCCGCCAAGTATGGCGAGCCGCACCGACTCAGTAGGCGCCGTACACGTTGTCCATGGAGCCGTAGGTGTGCGCCGCGTAGTTGCAGGCGGCCACGATATTGGCGACCGGGTCCCAGACGTCGAACGGGGTGCCCGGCACGTGGAACCTGGCGAAGGTCGGGTCGATCACCTGCAGCAGCCCCTTGGAGGGGATGCCCGCAGCGGCGTTCGAGTCGTAGAGGTTGATCGCCTTGGGGTTGCCGGTCGACTCGCGCATGATGTTGCGGTGGATCGACTCGTAGCTGCCCGGGATGCCGTTGGCGCGCATGACGTCGAGCGCCTGGCTGATCCAGCCGTGCAGGTTGTCCGGGTAGAACGCGGTCGCGGCCCGCATCTCCGCCTCGTCCACCAGCGGCGCGGCCTCGGGGGCCGGGAGCGCGGCAGCCACGGCCTCGACGCCCTCCGGCGCGGCCTCGGGCGCGGCCTGCTGCTGCTCGGCGGCGGGCTGCTGCTCGGCGATCAGGGCGATGCGCGACGGCACGCTGTTGTCGGCCACCGAGACGGCAGAGGAGGCGCAGACGGCGACGACGCCTGCCGCGGCGACCGCGCCGGTGATGCTCTCCCGCAGGGTGGGGCGACGCAGGGTGGAGAAACGTGAGTCGGGCATGCGAATTCGGTTCCTTGCTTCGGTCGGTGACGGGCCCAGGGCAGCACCGATCGACCGACGCTGCGGCCGGTTGTGATCGTGGTGCGTGGGTTCCGGTGTCTCCGGACGATGTGCTCTTGTCGGATTTGGTTGTCGGGGGCACTTCGTCCCCGGACGCGACGGCTCGGAATGTCGCGCCCACTCCAACTCGAATGGAGCATGGCCACTGGGGCCGGATTGCAGAATGGTCACGGAAGGTTAACGGAAGGTGAACAGAATTCGTCCGCAGGGTGCTGGGACGGCCGTGAATCAAGCAGCCGTGCCGGAAAGCCCGCGCTGACCGGGGCGGATGGTGCTAAACGCCTTGTGCGTAGCGTCACAGAATTACAACGGTGGTCGACCGCTCAGAGAGCCGCGGCGCGCTCGATCTGGGCGGCGATCCAGTCCTTCGTGACCGGGCGCAGCGCGTGCGCGTCCAAGCCGACGTGGATCTGCCTTCCCCTGACCTTGATGTCGGTGTGCGTGTGGCCGTGCAGCAGGAACTGCCCGACATCCGGCACCCGCCACTCCTCGAACCGGTTCTCCGGAGTGTGATCCCCGTCCGGGTCGCCTCGGAACGGGAAGTGCGAAAGCGTCACCCGCTGCCCGGCGATCTTGTGCACCGCCGTCTGCTGCACCGAGGCGAAGCCGCCCGCCAGGTAGGTGGCCTGCCAGGCGGCGGCGCGCGAGCGCATGGGGTGGCAGCCGTCGTGGTTGCCGGTGATGAGGTGTTTCTCGCCGGGGCGCTGGGCGATCCACTCCAGCGCGGCGGTCTCCTGACGCCTGCCGCCGACCGAGATGTCGCCGAGGACCCAGATCCGGTCGCCCGGGGCGACGAGCTCGTCCCAGCGGCGGGCGAGTTCGGCGTCGTGGGCGGGAATGTCGGGGAAGCCGCGCAGGCCCGAGAGAAGACGATGGCCGATGTGCAGATCGGCGGTGTACCAATCGATCACATCGGCCCCATATGGTGAAATAGTGTGCGCCATCAGGGACTCGAACCCCGAACCCGCTGATTAAGAGTCAGCTGCTCTGCCAATTGAGCTAATGGCGCGTGCTCCGTGTGTTCCGGTGCGAGAGAGACAGTAACAGGCCGGGGGCTCGAAAGTGAAATCGGTATCCGGTGGCCTCGCGCGCCTGCCTTGACCTGCTGTTAACGCTTCAGGGGTCGCCCACGATCCGCAGGGTGGTGCCGTGTGGGAACGGGGCCTGTCCAAACGTGGGCGGACCCGTTCTGCCGGCAGAATGACAGAAGAGGTCATCGGAAACGGGGTTTGTCATGAGTGTTGATCGAGGGCGGCGGCGGTCCTCCTGGAAGAGATCGTCCGCGCCGGTCGTGGTGCTGTCGGTACTGGCGCTGGCGCTGTCGGCGTGCTCGACCTCGTCGGGCGCCACGGAGGCGGACGGCGTGCCGATCGATCGCAACCCCATCACCGAGTTGATCAAGCCCAAGCTGGTGTCCCCGGTCAAGGATGGGGACAAGGGCGTCTCTCCCGCCATGCCGATGACGTTCCAGGTCAACGATGGCAAGTTCACCGAGGTGAACCTGGTGAACAACCAGGGCAAGGCGGTGAACGGCACGCTCTCGCCGGACGGCCGCACCTGGCAGACCGCGGAGGTGCTCGGGTACGGGCGCTCCTACACGATGCAGGCCAAGGCGATCGGGCTCGGCGGCGCGCAGACCGCCGCGGTGAGCTTCACCACGTCCTCGCCGGACAACCAGACCAAGCCGTACCTGAACATCGCCGAGAACGCCGTGGTCGGGGTGGGCCAGCCGGTGGCGGTGCAGTTCGACGAGAACATCCCGGACCGCAAGGCCGCGCAGGAGGCCATCACCGTCACCACGACCCCGCCGGTGGAGGGCGCCTTCTACTGGGTGAACAACCGCGAGGTCCGCTGGCGGCCGGAGCACTTCTGGGCGCCGGGCACCAAGGTGGAGGTGAAGGTCAATGTCTACGGCCGTGACCTCGGCGCCGGGCTGTTCGGCCAGGAGGACGCGAGCACGCAGTTCACCATCGGCGACGCGGTGATCTTCACCGCCGACGACAACACCAAGCAGGTGACGGTGGAGCGCAACGGCGAGGTGATCCGCACCATGCCGACCTCGATGGGCAAGAGCAGCACCCCCACCGACAACGGCATCTACATCCTGGCCGACCGGCACGAGCACATCATCATGGACTCCTCCACCTACGGCGTGGCGGTGAACTCATCGGACGGCTACCGCACCCCGGTGGACTGGGCCACCCGGATGTCGTACAGCGGCATCTTCTTCCACTCGGCGCCGTGGTCGGTGGGGCAGCAGGGCTACTCGAACGTGAGCCACGGCTGCCTGAACCTGAGCCCGGACAATGCCCGCTGGGTGTACGAGAACGCCAAGCTCGGCGATATCGCCATCGTCAAGAACACCGTGGGCGGCACGCTCTCGCCGGTGGACGGCCTCGGCGACTGGAACATGCCGTGGGAGCAGTGGAAGGCGGGCAACGCCGACGTCTGATCCCCCGCACGCGAAAGGCCCCCGGTGCTCCGGGGGCCTTTCGCGGTTACGGGGTGCTCAGGGGATGACCGGGCCCGCGGTGCCGGGGCAGGTGAGGTTGCGGTTCATCGCGCTGCCGACCGCGGCGCAGAGCAGCGGGCCGCCGAAGAGCAGGCTCTCCAGCGCGGTCGCGGAGCCGGTGCCGGACGAGCCGGTGGTGGTGGCGCCTGCCGACGAGCCGGTGTCGACGGCGGCGGCGGAGCCGGTGCCCGCGTTCAGCTGAACGGGCTGCACGGAGGCGCCGGGCGCCGCGGCCGCGGCGGCCGGGGCACCGGCGAGCAGCGTGGCACCCGCGACGGCGGCGATTACTGCGGAACGCATCACAGGTGGATCGTCTTTCTGTCGAACGGGACGACATTCCGACGACGCCGCCCCGAACGGGGAGTCTACGGAGTGAAAATCGGTTCTGTCACATAGTTGCGCGCACTGGCGGAAAGGGAAAGGGCCCGGGAGCGAAACGCTCCCGGGCCCTCCTCGGGGTGAGTGACGGGACTCGAACCCGCGACATCCAGGATCACAACCTGGTGCTCTACCAACTGAACTACACTCACCATCACCGGTACGACCGGCGCGCTCGATACTAGCGTGCCCGGCGCCGGAATCACTAATCGCCCTGGCCGCCGGGGGTCGGGGCGCCGCTCAGCTCGGCCGCGATCGCGGCGATCTCGCTGCTCGACGGGCCGGGCGGGGCGACGAAGGCGGTGCGCCGGTAGTAGTCCAGCTCCCGGATGGATTCGGTGATGTCGGCCAGCGCGCGGTGCGCGAGCCCCTTCTCCGGCTGGCCGAAGTAGATGCGCGGGTACCAGCGGCGGCACAGCTCCTTGATCGAGCTGACGTCGATCATCCGGTAGTGCAGGTGCGCGTCGAGCGCGGGCATGTCCCTGGCCAGGAAGCCGCGGTCGGTGGCGATGGAGTTGCCCGCCAGCGGCACGGTGCGCGGGGCGGGCGCGAACTGCCGGATGTAGTCGAGCACCTGCTCCTCGGCCTCGGCGACGGTGACCGCGGAGCGGCGCACCTCCTCGGTGAGCCCGGAGCGGGCGTGCATCTCGGTGACCACCGGCGGCATGGCGGCGAGCGCGGCGTCGTCGGCGTGGATCACGATGTCGACGCCGTCACCGAGGACGTTGAGGTCGCTGTCGGTCACCAGCGCGGCCACCTCGATCAGCTTGTCGCTGTCGAGCCGGAGCCCGGTCATCTCGCAATCCATCCACACCACAAGTTTGTCCGACACCCGAGCACCTTAACGCGGGGTGCCGCGCGGACCGCCGACGCCACGGAGCCGATCGGCGCGGATACAGTGGGTTCGGTTCGCCCCGGAGTTGCCGCCAGATCAGCACAGGAGGACTCGATGAGCACCCCGCAGGACAGGGCCGCGGCAGCGCGGCGCGCGGCCGACGAGGCGGCGCGGGTCGCGGCGGAGTCGGTCGCGGCAGGGGAGGCGGAGATGCGCGAGGTGGAGCTGGGGCAGCCCGCGGTCACCAGCGCGTCCGCGGTGGCGGGCGAGGTGGCCGCGGTCGAGGCGGCGAACGCGGGCTACGCCGCCGCGATCGAGCTGGGCGCCGCGGCGGCGCGGGCGGCGGACCCGTCGGCCGCGGGCGAGCGGCGCTGACCGCTCAGACCTCCCTGGCCAGCAGGTCGTCGACGGTTTCGCGGCGGACGATCTCGCGGTAGCTCCCGTCCCGCACCGCCACGATCGGCGGCCTGCCGATGCCGTTGTAGGTCGAGGCCAGGCTGTGGTGGTAGGCGCCGGTGCAGGGGACGGCCAGCACCTCGCCCGCGCGCAGGTCGGCGGGGAGGCGGATGTCGGTGGCGATGATGTCGCCGGACTCGCAGTACCGGCCCGCGACGGTGGTGCCGCGCTGCGGCCCGCAGCGGTGCCTGCCCGCGACGACCGCGTCGTAGCGGGCGCCGTAGAGCGCGACCCGCGGGTTGTCGCCCATACCGCCGTCCACGATGGCGTAGCGCCTGCCTGCCTCGTTCTCCTTCACCGCGAGCACCCGGTAGAGCGTGACGCCCGCCCTGGCCACGATGGCGCGGCCGGGTTCGAGCAGCAGCCGCGGTCGCGGGAAGCGGTGCCTGGCGCAGGCGACGTCCAGCGCGTCCGCCAGCACGTCGGCGAGTTCGGCCAGGTTCAGCTCGGCGTCGCCGGGGCGGTAGGCGACGGCGTGCCCGCCGCCGAGGTCGAGCTCGGTGAGCAGCAGGCCGTGCTCGTCCCGGATGGCGGCCATCCGCGCGACCAGCCTGCGCACCGCCTCGCCGTAGTGGTCCGGGTCGTGGATCTGCGAGCCGAGGTGGCAGTGCAGGCCGACCAGCCGCAGCCCCCCGCTGCGCCCGATGCGCTGCACCGCCTCGCCGACCGCGGTGCCGGAGAGCCCGAACTTGTGGTCGCTGCCCCCGGTCCTGATCGCCGGGTGGCCGCCCGCCTCGATACCGGGCGCCAGCCGGAGCAGCAGCCGCTGGTCGTGGGCGGGGAGTGCGGAGAGCAGGGTGATCTCGGCGGTGGAGTCGACCACGATGCGGCCGACGCGGGCGCGCACGGCGGTGCGCAGCTCGTCCATGGTCTTACCGTTGCCGTGCAGCACGATCCGCTCCGGGGCGACCCCGGCGGCCAGCGCGATCGCGAGTTCGCCGCCGGAGCAGACGTCGAGCCCGACGCCCTCCTCGGTCACCCACTCCGCGACCGCGCGGGTGAGCAGCGCCTTGGCCGCGTACACCACCGTCGCCTCCGGGAAGGTGGTCAGGTAGGCGCGGCAGCGGCGCCGGATCTCGGCCTCGTCCAGCACGTAGCAGGGGGTGCCGAAGCGGTCGGCGAGCTCGGTGAGCGCGACCCCGCCCAGGGTGATCCCGCCCTCGGTGTCGTAGTGCGTGTCCGGCGGCCACACCGCGGGGGCGAGCCGCACGGGCGCGCCCGAACCGAGGGATGGGACGAAGTCGAGCAGTGTCACGGTGAACTCCCGGTCGAGTCCCCGCTTTCTCGGAGGGCGGGGCCGCTTCCAGGACTACGCCGCCGCCCGCGGCCCCGGCCCGATCCTGACGGAACGTTGACGGGATCGCGGGCCGATCCTGACGGTTTCGCTCAGCTGCCGAGCTTGCGGTAGAAGGCGCCCGCGACCGGGGCGGTGACCGCGCGCGGGCCGTACTGCCCCGCGACGCTCATGCCCTTGCTGATCAGCCCGGGCACCACGCGCATCTTGTTGCGGGCCAGGGCGTCCAGCGAGACCTTGGCGGTGTACTCGGAGGAGACCCACATGAAGTCGGGCACCAGCCGGTCCACGATGGAGGCGTCGGCCGGGTCCGGGATCTCGGTGCGCACCGGGCCGGGGGCGAGCAGCGTGACGTGCACGCCGGTGCCCTTGAGTTCGCCGCGCAGCGACTCGGAGAAGGTGTTGGCGAAGGCCTTGCTCGCGGCGTAGGTGGTGTTGTTCGGGATCGGCATGTTGCCCGCGGCCGAGCCGCTGATCAGGATGCCGCCCGCGCGGGCCGCCAGCATGCCTGGCAGCACGGCGAGGCTCAGGTCGTGCACCGCGACGGCGTTCAGCTCCAGTTGGTCGCGCTCGTAGGCGGGGTCCAGCTCGGCGACCGCGCCGAAGGTGGCGATGCCGGCGTTGTTGCAGAGCACGGCGATGTCGCGGCCCGCCAGCTCCTCGGCGAGCGGGGCCCGCGCGGCGCGGTCGGCGAGGTCGACCGCGCGGACCTCGGCGGTGATGCCGTGCTTGGCGGTGAGCTCGTCGGCGAGCGCGGTGAGCAGCTCCTCGCGGCGGGCGACGAGAATCAGCGAGTAGCCGCGGGCGGCGAGCTCGGCGGCGAGCGCCGTTCCGATGCCGGAGGAGGCGCCGGTGACGACGGCGCGGTTGTCGGTGGTGGGGGAGGGCAGGCTCACGGGGGTGAGCCTAGGGGATCGGGCCGGTCTCAGAGCCGCGCGGCCAGGCGGGTGCCCTGGTCTATGGCGCGTTTGGCGTCCAACTCCGCTGCCACATCGGCGCCGCCGATGACGTGCAGGGTGACCCCGGCGGCGCGCAGGGGGTCGGCGAGGTCGCGGACCGGCTCCTGGCCCGCGCAGATCACGACGGTGTCGACCAGGATCAACCGCCGGCGCTCCCGCTTAGGGCCGAAGCTGATGTGCAGCCCGGCATCGTCGATGCGCTCGTAGTTGACCCCGCCGATCCGCTCGACGCCCTTGGCCTCGAGCGCGGCCCGGTGCACCCACCCGCTGGTCTTGCCGAGCGTCGCGCCGAACGCGCCCGACTTGCGCTGCAGCAGCACCACGTCGCGGGCGGCGGGGGCGGGGCGCGGCGTGGTGAGCTGGCCGGGCAGCTCCTCGTCGAGGCTGACGCCCCACTCCTCCTTCCACTCGTCCAGCTTGAGCGTGGGATGCCCTTTCACGGTGAGGAATTCGCTGACGTCGTAGCCGATCCCGCCGGCACCGATCACCGCGACCCGCGCGCCCGGCTGCTTCTCCCCGCGCACCAGCTCGGCGTAGGACATGACCATCGGGTGGTCGATCCCGGGGATGTCCGGGATCCGCGGCCGCACCCCGGTGGCCAGCACCACCTCGTCGAACCCGCCCGCGGTCAGCTCGGCGGCGGAGACCCGGCGGCCCAGGTGCAGCGTGACGCCGGTGACCTCGAGCATGCGGGTGAAGTACCGGATCGACTCGTTGAACTCCTCCTTGCCCGGAATCCGCCGGGCCAGGTCGAACTGCCCGCCGATCCGCTCCTCGGCCTCGAAGAGCTCGACGGTGTGCCCGCGCTGCGCCAGCGCCACCGCGGCCGAGAGCCCGGCGGGCCCCGCGCCGACCACCGCAACCCGCTTGCCGCGCCGGGTGGGCAGCAGCGTCAGCTCGGTCTCGTGGCAGGCGCGCGGATTCACCAGGCAGGAGACGGTCTTGTGCCGGAAGGCGTGGTCAAGGCAGGCCTGGTTGCAGGCGATGCAGGTATTGATCTCGTCCACCCGGTCGGCCGCGGCCTTGCGCACCCACTCGGGGTCGGCGAGCAGCGGGCGGGCCATGGAGACCAGCGCGGCGTCGCCGCGGGTCAGGATCTCCTCGGCCACCTCGGGCATGTTGATCCGGTTGGAGGCGCAGACCGGGATCGAGACGGCCCGGGTGATCCGCGCGGTGAACTCGGTGAAGGCGGCGCGCGGCACCGAGGTGACGATGGTCGGCACCCTGGCCTCGTGCCAGCCGATATCGGTGTTCAGGATGTCCACCCCGGCGGCCTCGAGTTCCCGTGCCAGCGCGGTGATCTCGGTGAGCGTCTGCCCCCGCTCCACGAACTCCGCCATGGAGAGCCGGAAGAGCAGCAGGAAGTCGGTGCCGACCGCGGCCCGGATCCGGCGCACGACCTCGACCGCGATCCGCTGCCGGTTCTCCGTCGAGCCACCCCACCGGTCCCTGCGGCGATTGGTGCGCGGCGCGAGGAACTGATTGAGGAAATAGCCCTCGCCGCCCATGATCTCGACCCCGTCGTACCCGGCCAGCCGGGCCAGCCGGGCGCAGCGCACGTAGTCGTCGATGGTGCGCTCGATGCCGCGGGCGGAGAGCGCGCGCGGCCGGAAGGGGTTGATCGGCGCCTTGATCGCGGAGGCGGAGACGCTGCCCGGCCAGTACGAGTAGCGCCCGGCGTGCAGGATCTGCAGCGCGATCAGCCCGCCTGCCTCGTGCACCGCGGCGGTGACCGCGCGGTGCCGCAGCGCCTCGGCGGTGCTGGTCAGCTTGGCGCCGAGCGGGAGCAGCCAGCCGGTGCGGTTCGGCGCGTAGCCGCCGGTGACGATCAGCCCGACCCCGCCGCGCGCGCGTTCGGCGAAGTACGCCGCGAGCCTGGGAATGTCGCGGGCCCGGTCCTCCAGGCCGGTGTGCATCGACCCCATGACCACCCGGTTGGGCAGCGTGACGTGGCCGAGGTCGAGCGGTTCGAGCAGGTGCGGGAAGCGGGTCATGCGGGCCCGGCCTTTCCCGGGCGCAGCGCCCGGAGTACTTCGTCGCACCAGTCGACGAACCCGGTCTCGACGCGGATGCCGCCGCGCAGGACCAGGTACTGGTGCAGTGCGGTGCCGGAGAGCCGATCCGGCGCGGGAAAATCGCGTTTCTCCAGCATGCGGAAGACCTCGAGCCGGGCGGCGTGCTGCTCGCGGTGCCGCTCGACCTCGGTGCAGAGCGCCGCGACGTCGCCGTGCGCGGCGCCGCGGATCTTCACCCCGAGCTCGTTGCGCGGCATGCCGGTGTCGGTCGGCTCGGCGATCCAGCGGGCCAGCTCGGCGCGGCCCGCCGCGGAGACGGCGTAGACCTTCTTGTCCGGCCTGCCCGCCTGCGGCACCGCCTCGGCCGTCACCCAGCCGGATTCGGCCATGCGCTTGAGCACCCGGTAGATCTGCTGGTGGGTCGCGCGCCAGAAGTACCCGATGGACTTGTCGAAGCGGCGCGCCAGTTCGTACCCGGAACCGGCCCGCTCGGTGAGCGAGACCAGCAGGGCGTGCTCGAGGGCCATGCCGGAAGGGTAGTCGTAACACCGGGTACTATGCAATTGGGTGCATAGGGCGTTTTCGGCGCGATCTCCGGCCCCGACCCGGATAGGCTGCCCGGTATGGCGGAGGTGAACGCCCGGGCCACCGTCGGTGGCGCGGCGACGCGCGGACAGGTGGCGGCCTGGGGGCTGTGGGACTGGGGCTCGTCGGCGTTCAACGCCGTCATCCTCACCTTCGTCTTCTCGGTGTACCTCACCGACACGGTCGGCGACGACCTGCCCGGCGATACCTCGGCCAGCGCCTGGCTGGCCTGGGCGCTCGCCGCGGGCGGGCTGGTGGTGGCGCTGACCGCGCCGGTCAGCGGGCAGTACTTCGACGCCGCGGCCGGTCGAAAGCGCGCGCTCGGGATTCTCACCGGGCTCACCGTCGCCTGCATGACCGGCATGTTCTTCGTGCACGACGACCACAGCTACCTCTGGCTCGGGTTGGTGCTGCTCGCCTTCGGCTCCGCCTTCTTCGAACTGGCGAACGTGCCGTACAACGCCATGCTGCGCCAGGTCTCGACCCCGCGGACCATCGGCCGGGTCTCCGGGTTCGGCTGGGCCATGGGCTACTTCGGCGGCATCTTCCTGCTGCTGCTCTGCTACTTCGGCTTCATCGCGGGCGACGGCGACACCAGGGGGCTGCTCGGCATCCCCACCGACGACGGGCTGAACATCCGCCTGGTGGCGCTGCTGGCCGCGGTCTGGTTCGCGGCCTTCGCGCTGCCGGTGCTCTTCGCGGTCCCTGAACTGCCGCGCACCGACGCCGACCCCGGTGCGGCCGAGGCCGGGTTGCTCGGTTCGTACAGGGTGCTCTGGCGTGACCTGCGCGAGCTCTGGCGGGTGGATCGCCGCACGGTGCAGTTCCTGCTGGCCAGCGCGGTCTTCCGGGACGGGCTGGCCGGGGTCTTCACCTTCGGCGCGGTGCTCGCGGTGAACGTCTACGGCATCGCCGACGCCGACGTGCTGCTCTTCGGCGTCGCCGCGAACGTGATCGCCGCGCTCGGCGCGGTGGCCGCGGGCCGCTTCGACGACACCATCGGGCCCAAGCCGGTGATCGTGGCCTCGCTGGCGGGCATGATCGTCTGCGGGATCGGGCTGCTGCTGGTATCGGGGCCGGTGCTCTTCTGGGTGTTCGGGCTGCTGCTCACGGCCTTCGTCGGGCCCGCGCAGGCCGCGGCGCGCTCGTTCCTCGCCCGGCTCGCCCCGCCCGGGCGGGAGGGGCAGCTGTTCGGGCTCTACACCACGACGGGGCGCGCGGTGTCGTTCCTGGCGCCCGCGCTGTTCGGGCTCTTCGTCTGGCTCTTCGACGCCGAGCGCGCGGGCATCGTCGGGCTGGTGCTCGTCCTCGGCGCCGGGCTGCTGGTGCTGCTCCCGGTGCGTAGCCCGGACCGGGCCGAGGTGGCCGAGCCGCCCGCCGCCGCGAAGGAGTACTGAGCGCTCAGCCCCGCGGCGGTTTCCAGGCGCCCATGCCGACGCCGATCAGCGTGACCTTGCGCACGGTCAGCTCCACGATCGCGGACTCCTCGCGCTCCGGCACCGCGACGAACGCGGCGATCCCGTCCGAGACCGTGGCCACCAGCAGCTCCGCCGCGATCTCCAGGTCGTCCGAGCTCCAGGTGTCCAGCGTCGGCACCCGGGAGAGGTCGGTGACCAGCTCGCGCACGATCAGCTGGATCTCCAGCGCGATGGCGCCGCGGATCGCCGCCGAGCCGCCGTGCCGCTCGCGCGCGAAGAAGCCGAACAGCTCCCGCTTCGCGCGCACCTGGTCGAAGACGAACCGCACGATCTCCGAGAGCTGCGTCCCGGAATTGCGCCTGACCTCGCGCAGCGCCAACCGCAGCGCCTTCACGCCGTCGTCGACCAGGGTCCGGCCCAGGTCGTCCAGGGACGGGAAGTGCCGGTAGAAGGCGGTCGGTACGATTCCCGCGGACCGCGCGATCTCGCGCAGGCTGAGCGCGGCGAAGCCCCGCTCGGCGGCGAGCGCGAGCGTGCCGTCGAGCAGCGCCTGCCGCGTGCGCTCCTTGCGCTCGCCCCTGGTCACCGCCTGCTCAGTCATCTCGCTGAGCATACATGCGTTCACCATGACTTCCTCGCGTCATTGTTGCTGCCATCACACATCTGCGCGGTTGACACATACCTGTACCCGTTTGTCACACTGGATGAGTGTACAGGCGTGCACTGAAATTGAGTGGGCGTGCCTGTCGGAGACCGACATCGACGGTATGGAGCAGCGACATGGTGGATCTCGTCAATCTGGTGCAGACCCTCACCTCCCCGCACCCAGTCGACCGCTACCTGGAGCTGGTGCACCCGACGCTGACCATCGGGCGCATGCGCGCCGAGGTGGTCCGGGTGAACCGCTCCGCGCCCGGCTCGGTGACGCTCACCCTGCGGCCGACCCGGCAGTGGCGCGGCCACGCCGCGGGCCAGTACGTCACGCTCGGCGTCGTCGTCGACGGGGTGCGGCACACCCGCTGCTACTCGCCGGTGAACGCCGAGCTCGGCCGGGAGCGCAGGCTCGAGCTCACCGTCAAGGCGCACTCCGGCGGCGTCGTCTCGCAGTACCTGTACCAGCACGCGGCGCCCGGGCTGGTGGTCGACCTGGAGCCCGCCGCCGGTACCTTCGCGCTGCCCGAGCCGCGCCCGGAGCGGATGCTGCTGGTCAGCGGCGGCAGCGGGATCACCCCGGTGCTCTCCATGCTGCGCACGCTGGCCGAGGAGGAGCACCGCGGCGAGGTGCTCTTCCTGCACTTCGCGAAGGCGGAGGTCTTCGTGCCGCACCGGGACGAGCTGGCCCGCATCGCGGCCGAGCACCCGAACCTGCGCGTCGAGCTCCGCTACCCGGACCGCCGCGCGGGCACCGGCTACTTCGACCGGGCCGAGCTGGAGCGGCTCGCCCCCTGGTACCGCGCGGCGGAGGCGTTCGTCTGCGGCCCGGCCCGGCTGATGGACGGCGTGCGCGCGGTCTTCGAGGCGGAGGGGCTCGGCCACCGCGTGCACAGCGAGGAGTTCACGATCTCGCTGGCCCCGGTCGCCACCGAGGACGTGCACGGCACCACCACCTTCTCGGCCAGCGACGTCCGCTCCGACAACACCGGCGAGAGCCTGCTGGAGCAGGCCGAGGCCGCGGGCCTCACCCCCGAGTTCGGCTGCCGCATGGGGATCTGCTTCTCCTGTACGGCGGTCAAGCGCACCGGCTGCACCCGCAACCTGCGCACCGGGGAGACCGACAGCGATCCCGACCAGCCGATCCAGCTGTGCGTCAGCGCCGCCGTCGGCGATGTCGACATCGAGATCTGAAGGGAGTCACCATGACCATCCTGACCGAGACCAAGGACGGCCCGCTCGTCCTCAGCCCCGAGGACATCGAGGAGATCGGCCGCGCCCTCGACGAACTGCGCGACCGCGTCACCGCCGACCTCGGCGAGCGCGACCGCGAGTACCTCTACAAGGTCATCAAGGCCCAGCGCGGCTTCGAGGTGGCAGGCCGCGGGCTGATGTACCTCGGCTTCCTGCCCCCGTTCTGGCTGGCCGCGGTGGCCTCGCTCTCGGTGTCGAAGATCCTCGACAACATGGAGATCGGCCACAACGTGATGCACGGCCAGTACGACTGGATGCGCGAGCCGGACGTCAACTCCCGCGAGTTCGAGTGGGACAACGTCTGCCCCGCCGACCAGTGGCGGCACTCGCACAACTACATGCACCACACCTTCACCAACATCCACGGCATGGACCGGGACATCGGCTACGGCATCCTGCGGATGGACCAGGGCCAGAAGTGGAACCCGTACTACCTGGGCAACCCGCTCTACGCCTTCCTGCTCATGGTGCTCTTCGAGTGGGGCGTCATGCTGCACGACGCGGAGGCGGAGAACATCGTGCAGGGCAAGCGGAAGTGGGCCGACCTCAAGCCGCTGCTCAAGGGGTGGTGGAAGAAGGCGGGGCGGCAGACGCTCAAGGACTACGTGGTCTTCCCCGCGCTCACCGGCCCGCTCTTCCTCAGCACGCTGGCGGGCAACGCCGCCGCGAACCTGGTCCGCAACGTGTGGGCCTACTCGATCATCTTCTGCGGTCACTTCCCGAACGGCGTACAGACGTTCACGCAGGACGAGACGATGGACGAGACCCGAGGCGAGTGGTACATCCGGCAGATGCTCGGCTCCGCCAACATCGACGGCGGCAAGCTCTTCCACATCATGTCCGGCAACCTCTCGCACCAGATCGAGCACCACCTCTTCCCCGACCTGCCCGCCAGCCGGTACCCCGAGATGGCGCCCGAGGTGCGGGCGCTCTGCGAGAAGTTCGGGCTGCCCTACAACACCGGGCCGTTCAGCAAGCAGATCGGCTCGGTCTGGGTCAAGATCTTCAAGCTCGCGCTGCCCGACCGCTTCACGAAGGGTGACCCCACCCCCGGTGTTATCGTCATGCGTAAGCGTGAGGCGACCGAAGCGAGCGTGTAGATGATCGGGAAATTCGAGAGCAACAAGGACCTGATCCAGGAACTGACCGTGTCGGGGGCGAAGCGGGTCGGCAATATCGCCTCGATCATCACCGGCACGGTCGGCGCGGTCACCCGCGAGATCGGCGAGTGGATGACCGACGCCATCGAGATGCGCGAGGCGGCCGCCGCCGCCAAGCGCGACGCGGAGGCGCAGCGCTTCGAGGACGACGAGGTCGTCCCGGCGCCGAAGCCCGCGGGGCGGCCGCCGGTGGTGAAGCCCGAGGGCGCGATCGTGGATGCCGAGGTGGTCGACCACCCCGGTGACGGGCCGCGCTGAGCCGAGTCCGACGTCGAGTGCCCCGGCTGCCGACGGCAGCCGGGGCACTCGCGCGTTCCGGAGCCGCTGCTCCGGCGAGCGATCAGCTAATCTTCGGGTCGTGCCCGCCTACGTCTCCTCCCCGGAACTCACCTTCGGGTTCCTGTTCGCGCTCGAGGATCCGGAGCGGGTCGCGGACGTGGTGCGCAACCTGGTGGTGGGCAAGACCGTCTCGGTGTTCCGGCTGGCCAGGCTCTCCGACGACGACGCGCTGCCCGAGCGGTTCGTGGTGAACTGGGCCGCCATCCCGCAGATCAATGTCACCACCGAGGCGCCGGAGCCGGACCGGCTCCGGGCCGACGGCATCCTCCTGGTGAACGCCTTCCTCGGCGAGAACGGCGACGTCAGCCTGTACTCGGCGCCCTGACCACTCGCTATTCCGCAAAAACCCTGCAGAACCCCGGTCCGCAGTGTTAGAAACGCATGCGCTTCAGAATCCTCGCCAGCGCCGTCGCTCACCGATCGGGGACCGCCATGACCGCGTCAGTTTTCGAGACCGTCGAATCCAACGTCCGCGGCTACTGTCGCGCCTGGCCCACGGTCTTCGCCACCGCGAGCGGCAGCTGGCTGCGCGACGAGGGCGGGCGGGAGTACCTGGACTTCTTCGCCGGGGCGGGCGCGCTCAACTACGGCCACAGCAACCCGGTCTTCAAGCAGGCGCTGGTCGACTACATCCTGAACGACGGCATCATCCACAGCCTGGACATGGCCACCATCGCCAAGCGCGGCCTGCTGGAGGCGCTGCGCGACCTGGTCTTCGTGCCGCGCGGGCTGGACTACCGGGTGCAGTTCCCCGGCCCGACCGGGGCCAACGCGGTGGAGGCCGCGCTCAAGCTGGCGCGCAAGATCACCGGCAGGCAGACCGTGCTGAACTTCACCAACGCCTTCCACGGCATGTCGCTCGGCGCGCTCGCGGTCACCGGCAATGCCGCCAAGCGCGCGGCCGCTGGCGTCCCGCTGCCGTACACCCACCCCATGCCGTACGACGGTTTCCTCGGCGGCGAGGACGAGCTGCGCTGGATGCGCCGCGCGCTGGACGACACCTCCTCCGGGCTGGACAAGCCCGCCGCGGTGATCGTGGAGACGGTGCAAGGGGAGGGCGGCATCAATGTCGCGCGGGTCGAGTGGCTGCGCGAGCTCGCCGAGCTCTGCGCCGCGCGCGGCATCCTGCTCATCGTCGACGACGTGCAGATGGGGTGCGGCCGCACCGGGCCGTTCTTCTCCTTCGAGTTCGCCGGCATCAGCCCGGACATCGTCGCCATGTCCAAGTCCATCGGCGGCTACGGCCTGCCGATGGCGCTGGTGCTGTTCAAGGCCGAGCACGACCAGTGGGCGCCCGGCGAGCACAACGGCACCTTCCGCGGCAACAACCCGGCCTTCGTCACCGCGCGGGTGGCGCTGGAGCGGTACTGGGCCGACGACGCGCTGGAGCGTTCGGTGCTGGCCAAGGGGGAGCGGCTGGCCGCCGGGCTGGCCGAGATCGCCGCGGGCTGCCCCGGCACGACCACCCGCGGCCGCGGCCTCATCCACGGCCTGGTCTTCACCGACCCCTCGCACGCGGGGAAGGTCTCGCAGGCCGCCTTCGAGCTGGGGTTGCTGGTGGAGACCTCCGGCTCGACCAACCAGGTCGTCAAGCTCATGCCGCCGCTGACCACGAGCGAGGACGAGCTGGACCACGGGCTGGGGCTGATCGGCGCCGCGGTGGCGGCGGTCTGCGGCTGAGGATTCCCTGGTTTGCCTGCCGTACGCGGCGGGTAACCCTCCGGTGACCTGCGTGCGCAGCGCCGGTCGAGAGTGGTGTGCGCCCCCGGCAGGAATCGAACCTGCGACCTAGGGATTAGAAGGCCCTTGCTCTATCCAACTGAGCTACGGAGGCAGTCGCATCCACGGTGGCCGGCCGCAACCCCGCGCGCACCGGCAGGGCGAGTATAGCGACTCGATCCGGCCGGGACCCGGCAGCCGTCCGTCCCGGAGTTTCCCGCTCCCACTACGCTGGGTCGTATGTCCGCCCCGCACGAAACCGCTCCGGTGAGCGCTGCTCCCGCGCCGGTCGCGGGGCCCTACGCCGTCCCCGCGCTGCTCGTCGTCGCCGGTGCCGTCGGCGCCGTGGTCGCCGCGCTGGTCGTCGGGCTCTCGGCGGCCGAGGCGCTGACGCTGCTCGGCATCCCCGATCCCGGCCCGCTCACCACCTACGGCCTGCCCGCGGTGCGGGCGCTGGCCGACCTGGCGGCGGCGCTGACCGTCGGTTCGCTGCTCTTCGCGGCCTTCCTGGTGCCGCCGCAGCGGGACGGGCTGCTCGACGTCGCGGGGTACCGCGCGGTGCGCCGCGCCTCGCACGCCGCGCTGGCCTGGGCCTGCTGCGCGGCGCTGCTGGTGCCGCTCACCGCGTCGGACACCACCGGGCGGCCGGTGCGCGAGGTGTGGCAGCCCGCCGAGCTGTGGCGCGCGGTCGGGCAGATCGAGCTCGCCGGGGCCTGGCGCACCACGGTGCTCTTCGCGCTGATCGTCGCGGTCGGCGCCCGGCTGGCGCTGCGCTGGGGCTGGACCCCGCTGCTGCTGCTCGGCGCGGTGCTCACCATGATGCCGCTGGCGCTGACCGGGCACTCCTCCTCCGGTGGGTCGCACGACGTCGCCACCAACTCGCTCATCCTGCACCTCGTCTCGGCCGCGGTCTGGGCGGGCGGGCTGGCCGCGGTGCTGGCGCACGCGCTGCGCGACGGCGCGCACACCGGGCTGGCCGCGCGCCGGTTCTCGGCCGTCGCTGCGGTCGCCTTCGCCGTGGTCGCGGCGAGCGGCGTGGTCAATGCCTGGGTGCGGGTGCCGCTCGACGAGCTGCTGAGCACCACCTACGGCCGGTTGGTGCTGGCCAAGGCGGCCGCGCTGATCGCGCTCGGGGTCTTCGGGTACCTGCAGCGCCGGGCCGCGCTGCCCGCGCTGGCGGCCGACCCCGGCGACCGCCGCGCGCTGGTGCGCTTCGCCGGGGTCGAGGTGCTGCTGCTGGCGGCGACGTTCGGGCTGGCCGCCGGGCTCGGCCGGACCCCGCCGCCCGCCCCGGCCACCGTTCCCTCGCCGACCGAGGTGGAGCTCGGCTACGACCTGGCCGGGCCGCCCACGCTGGCCAGGCTCGCCGTCGACTGGCGCTTCGACCTGCTCTTCGGCACCGCCGCGGTGGTGCTTGCGGTGCTCTACCTGCTCGGCGTGCGCAGGCTGCGGGCGCGCGGCGACCGCTGGCCGGTGGGGCGCAGCATCGCCTGGCTCTCCGGCTGCCTGGTGCTGCTCGTCGCGACCTCGTCCGGGGTGGGGCGGTACTCGCCCGCGGTGTTCAGCGTGCACATGGGCGCGCACATGGCGCTCTCCATGCTGGCGCCGATCCTGCTCGCGCTCGGCGGCGCGGTCACGCTGGCGCTGCGCGCGCTGCCCCCCGCGGGCCGGGAGAACCCGCCGGGGCCGCGGGAGTGGCTGCTGGCCGCGGTGCACAGCCCGGTCTCGAAGTTCCTGACCCATCCGATCGTCGCCTCGGTGATCTTCATCGGCGGCTTCTACGCGCTCTACCTGGGCGGCATCTTCGACGCCTACGCCGACTCGCACGCCGCGCACGTGCTGATGAACCTGCACTTCCTGCTCAGCGGCTACCTCTTCTACTGGGTGGTGATCGGGATCGACCCGAAGCCGCGCACGGTGCAGCCGCTGACCCGGCTCGGCATGGTGTTCGGCTCGCTGCCGTTCCACGCGTTCTTCGGCATCGCGCTGATGAGCACGACCTCCGTCATGGGCGCCTGGTTCTACCGCAGCCTCGGCCTCGACTGGAACGACGACCTGCTCGGCGACCAGCGCACGGGCGGCAGCCTGGCCTGGGCCGCGGGCGAGGTGCCGCTGGTGGTGGTGATGCTGGCGCTGCTGATCCAGTGGTCGCGCAGCGACGACCGCTTGGCCCAGCGCACCGACCGCGCCGCCGACCGCGACCACGACGCCGACCTGGCCGCGCACAATGCCATGTTCGCCGAGCTCGCGCGCCGCGACCGTGGGCTGCACGGTGACTGACTCCGCCACCGACACCGCGCCGCCGCGGGTGTTCCGCTCCGACGTGCGCGCGGCCCGCAAGCGGCTGGCCGGGCAGCTCCGCAAGACCCCGGTCTTCCACACCACCGTCACCGGCCCGGACGGGCCGCTGCCGGTCTCGCTCAAGCTGGAGTACCTGCAGCACGGCGGCACCTTCCAGGTGCGCGGCAGCCTGAACGCGCTGCTCGCCGCGGCCGGGGAGCCGCCGCACGTGGTGCTCGCCGCGGGCGGCAATGCCGGGATCGCGGCCGCGCTCGCCGCCGCCAGGCTCGGCCGGACCTGCACCGTCGTGGTGCCGGAGACGGCGCCGCACAGCAAGGTCGCCGCGATGTGGGCACACGGCGCCGAGGTGCGCTGGCACGGCACCAGCCACGCCGAGGCCTGCGCGCACGCCGCCGAGCTGGCCCGCGAGCGGGGCGCGCTGTACCTGCCCGCGCACGATTCGCCCGCGGTGGTCGCGGGGGCGGGGGTGCTCGGGCTGGAACTGGAGGAGCAGGTGCGCGGCAGGCCGCCGGTGTTGGCCGCGGTGGGCGGCGGTGCGCTGGTCGGCGGGTTGGCCGCGGCGCTCGGCAGGCGGCAGCGGGTGATCGGGGTGGAGCCGGAGCGCAGGGCGGTGCTGCGCGCCGCGCTGGCGGCGCGGTGGCCGGTCGCGGTGCCCGCCGTTGATTCCGCGGGGCCGGACCGGGTCGGGGCGATCGCGCTCGAGCTGGCCCGCCGCTACGACGTGCCCGCGCTGACCGTCACCGAGGACGCCGTCGACGCGGCGCGCGAACAGCTCTGGCGTGAGTTCAGGATCGTGGCGGAGCCGTCCGGCGCCGCCGCGCTCGCCGCCCTGGTCAGCGGCGCTTTCGTGCCTGAGAAGGGGAGCCGGACCGTCGTGGTGCTGTGCGGCGCGAACGGCGACCCCGGCGCGTCCTGAGGCCGGGAAATTCCACAGGGGCGGAGTTGTCCACAGCCGGGCCTTCGACGGTCTCCTCGGCGGTGCCGCTGCGGCACGCTGGGTGCCGGAGACCGAACGGCGCGGAAGGGGGCGCGGACGATGTACGAGGCGATGGCGACGGTGGCGGGCACGGTGGTCACCCACCCGGTGAAGCGGGAGCTCGCGAACGGGGAGCCGGTGATCACGTTCCGGGTGGCGAGCAATTCCCGGCGGTTCGATCAGGGGTCGGGGGAATGGGTGGACAACGGAACGTTGTTCCTCACGGTGAGTTGCTGGCGGCGGCTGGTGCCCGGGGTGCACGCCTCGCTCCGGCGCGGCGACCCGGTGCTGGTGCACGGGCAGCTCCGCACCCACGAGTACCGGGCCAAGGACGGTGTCGAGCGGCGTGACCTGGAGATGCGCGCCGTCGCGATCGGCCCGGATCTGGCCAGGTGCACCGCGGAGATCACCCGGCGGGCGGAGCGGCCGCGGCCGGAGCAGCCGGCCGCCGACCCGGCGACCGAGCCGATGCCGGAGGCCGGGGTGGCGCCGCGGGAGCTGCCCGCGGCCGCGTACGGCCCGTTCCCGGCCGGGACACCGGGATCGGGTACGGTGAGCCGCCCGGGCCCCGCCCGAACCGTCGAGCCGGTCGACGCCTGAGCGCGGCGGCGGAGTGCAGGCCGGGCCGCTCCGGCACGGTATCCGATTCCTTCCACCGATAGGCTTTGCTCCATGGCTGAGTTCATCTACCAAATGAAGAAGGTTCGCAAGGCGCACGGCGACAAGGTCGTGCTCGACGACGTCACGTTGAACTTCCTTCCCGGCGCCAAGATCGGTGTCGTCGGTCCGAACGGCGCCGGTAAATCGAGCGTGCTGAAGATCATGGCCGGACTGGACCAGCCGAACAACGGCGACGCCTTCCTCGCGCCCGGCGCTACCGTCGGCATCCTGCAGCAGGAGCCGCCGCTGAACGAGGAGAAGACCGTCCGCGGCAATGTCGAGGAGGGGCTCGGCGAGATCAAGGTCAAGCTCGACCGCTTCAACGAGATCGCCGAGCTCATGGCCACCGACTACTCCGACGAGCTCATGGACGAGATGGGCAAGCTGCAGGAGGATCTGGACCACGCCGACGCGTGGGACGTCGACTCCCAGCTGGAGCAGGCGATGGACGCGCTGCGCTGCCCGCCGCCGGACGAGCCGGTCACCAACCTCTCCGGTGGCGAGCGCCGCCGGGTCGCGCTCTGCAAGCTGCTGCTGAGCAAGCCCGACCTGCTGCTGCTGGACGAGCCCACCAACCACCTGGACGCCGAGTCGGTGCTCTGGCTGGAGCAGCACCTGGCGCAGTACGCGGGCGCCGTGCTGGCCGTGACCCACGACCGGTACTTCCTCGACAATGTGGCCGGCTGGATCCTGGAGCTGGACCGCGGCCGCGCCTACCCCTACGAGGGCAACTACTCCACGTACCTGGAGAAGAAGGCCGAGCGGCTCGAGGTCCAGGGCAAGAAGGACCAGAAGCTGCAGAAGCGGCTCAAGGAGGAGCTCGCCTGGGTGCGCTCCGGCGCCAAGGCGCGGCAGGCCAAGAACAAGGCCCGCCTCGGCCGCTACGAGGAGATGGCCGCCGAGGCCGAGAAGATGCGGAAGTTGGACTTCGAGGAGATCCAGATCCCGGCCGGGCCGCGGCTCGGCAACGTGGTGGTCGAGGTGGACCACCTGGACAAGGGCTTCGGCGAGCGCCAGCTGATCAAGGATCTCTCGTTCACCCTGCCGCGCAACGGCATCGTCGGCGTCATCGGCCCGAACGGCGTCGGCAAGACCACGCTCTTCAAGACCATCGTCGGGCTGGAGCAGGCGGACAGCGGCACGGTCCGGGTCGGCGACACGGTCAAGCTGAGCTACGTCGACCAGAGCCGCGGCGGCATCGACCCGGCCAAGACGGTGTGGCAGGTGGTCTCCGAGGGGCTCGACTTCATCCAGGTCGGCCAGCAGGAGATGCCGTCCCGCGCCTACGTCTCGGCGTTCGGCTTCAAGGGCCCGGACCAGCAGAAGCCCGCCGGGGTGCTCTCCGGCGGTGAGCGCAACCGGCTGAACCTGGCGCTCACCCTCAAGGAGGGCGGCAACCTGATCCTGCTCGACGAGCCGACCAACGACCTCGACGTGGAAACTCTGAGTTCGCTGGAGAACGCGCTCGAGCAGTTCCCCGGCTGCGCCGTGGTGATCTCGCACGACCGCTGGTTCCTGGACCGCACCTGCACGCACATCCTGGCCTGGGAGGGCGACTCGGACAACGAGGCCAAGTGGTTCTGGTTCGAGGGCAACTTCGAGGCGTACGAGGCGAACAAGATCGAGCGCCTCGGCCCGGAAGCGGCCCGCCCGCACCGGCTCACGCACCGCAAGCTGACCCGCGACTAGTTTTTTCCGGCCGGAATTTCCGGGTGGGTTCGATCGCGACCGGTCGGACCCATCCGGCCGGTCCGCTCTCCTGCGCACCACGGCTCGTAACTTATTGCCCCACCAGTAGCTTCCGGACTGTCGCGCCGTATTCGCGCGGAGTCGATAGTGTGGGTTACGTGCAATTCCAGGTTCGGTCTGAACCTCCCTCGCTCCGCCGTGCACTCGCCCCTCGCCGCCGAGTGGTGGAATCCGCCGTCGCAGTGCACGTTCCCGGACCCGCTGGAATTTCCGGCGCGCATCAACGAGGTGGTTCTCCCCGCATCAGGGCCGATGCACGGTTGATCACCGAATCCGTACCGAGGGAGATGTCAGGAGCATGACGGTGTCGTCCGAAGTGTCCACAGAGCAGTGGTCCGAGAGTTTGCCGGAGCAGGTGCGCGGGTCGCTCGCCGACCTCGAGGAGGCGTACTTCCGGCACGTCGACGCGGGCGACGTTGACTACGTCATCCACGGCGGCACCGACATCTTCCGGCTGCACATCGAACTCGCCCGCGTGCGGCGGCGCGGCGAGGCCGTTGTGCGGGTCTTCCACCCCGAGGCTTCGGACTTCGGTCCCGCGGTGCAGATCGTCACCGACGACATGCCGCTGCTGGTCGAGTCGGTCACCGCGACGCTGAGCAGGCTCGGCGTCCGGATGGTCGAGCTGGTGCACCCGATCTTCGAGGTGCAGCGCGCGGACGACGTCCTGGTCGCGGTGACCGCGCACGAGGCGGGCAGCAGGGGTACCGGGCTGCCGGAGTCCTGGATGTTCGTCCAGCTGCCGCCGACGGTGAGCTCCGCGCTGCTGGAGAAGGTGCGCGGCTCGATCGTCGACGTGATCGACGACGTGCGCCAGGTGGTGGCGGGCACCGAGGAGATCCTGCGGAAGCAGGAGGCGGTCGCCGCCGCGCTGCGCACCGCCGCCGAGCGCGGCGACGCCCCGTTCCCGGCCGAGGAGCTGACCGACACCGCGAACCTGCTGCGCTGGCTCGGCGAGGGCAACTTCACCGTGCTCGGCTACGGCCGCTACCGCTACCACGAGGGCGAGGAGGTCCCGGAGCCGATCCGGGAGAGCTGCCTCGGCGTGCTCGCGCCGGACGTCGGCACCGATTTCGCGGTGCCCTTCGCCGGCGCGGACCGGCAGCTGCTCGTCCTCACCCAGGGGCTGGTGCGCGCCACCGTGCACCGGGCGGCGTACCCGTACTTCGTCGGCGTCGCCGACTTCGACGAATCCGGCGCGGTCGTCGGCGAGCACGTCTTCCTCGGCGTCTTCACCGTGACCGCGGTGCACGAGAACGTGCTCGACATCCCGGTCATCGAGCGCCGGGTGCGGACCGCCATCGCCCGCGGCGGCCACGAGCTCTCCTCGTACTCCGGCCAGGCCATGCTGGAGACCATCCAGTCGCTGCCGCGCACCGAGCTCTTCTCCGCCGACGCCGACAGCCTGGAGCACACCGCCTCGGCCGTGCTGCGGGTGCGCCAGCGCAGACAGGTGCGGCTGTTCCTGCGCTCGGACCAGCAGGGCCGCTTCGTGGCCTGCCTGGTCTACCTGCCGCGGGACCGCTACACCACCGAGGTGCGGCTGCGCATGCAGGCGATCCTCGGCCAGGAGCTCGGCAGCGACGACATCGAGTACTCGGTGCGGGTCAGCGAGAACGAGATCGCCAGCGTGTACTTCACCATCCAGGTGCCGCTGGGCCGCGCACTGCCCGACACCGGCGACGAGAACCGCAGGCGCATCCAGCGGCTGCTGGTGGAGACCAGCAGGTCCTGGCAGGACCGGCTGGAAGAGGAGCTCGCCGCCACCGCCGTCGTCACCGCCGAGGTGCTCGACCGCTACGCGGGCGCCTTCCCGGAGAGCTACAAGCAGGACTTCGACTCCGCCCGCGCCCTGGCCGACATCGTCCGGCTGGAGCGGCTCGGCGCCGACACCATCGACCAGTTCCTCTACCGCACCCAGGATTCCGCGCCGGGGTCGTGGCGGTTCAGCCTCTACATCGGCGGCTCCGGGGTCTCGCTCAGCCAGGTCATGCCGGTGCTGCAGAGCCTCGGCGTCGAGGTGGTGGACGAGCGGCCGTACCGGATCGCGCCGCGCACCGGGAGCGGCGCCGAGCGCGCCGAGTGGTGGATCTACGACTTCGGCGTGCAGGCCCGCCCCGAGCTGCTGCGCGACGCGCTGGACAAGGACCTCGACGCCGAGCTGCTGCGCTCGCCGAACGGCGCCACCGCGGTGCACGCCCCGCCGGAGGGGCTGCGCGACCGGTTCGTGCAGGCCTTCGAGGCGGTCTGGTTCGGCCGGGCCGAGGGGGACGGGCTGAACGAGCTGGTGCTGCGCGCCCGGCTGGCCTGGCGCGACGTCTCGGTGCTGCGCGGCTACGCGAAGTACCTGCAGCAGGCGGGCTTCCCGTACAGCCAGGCCAATATCGCGCGCGTGCTGCTGGTCTACCCGGGGGCCGCGCGGCTGCTCGTCGACCTCTTCGCGGCCAGGTTCGACCCGGACGGCAACTCCGCGGAGCGGGCCGCCGAGCTGGAGGGCGAGCTGCGCGGCCGGATCGACGAGGTGGTCAGCCTGGACGCGGACCGCATCCTGCGCGCCCTGCTCGGGCTAATCCGCGCCACCCTGCGCACCAACTACTACGTCACCGACGCCGACGGCGAGCCGCGCGACTTCCTCTCGATCAAGGTCGAGCCCGCGGAGATCGCCGAGCTGCCCAAGCCGCGGCCGAAGTACGAGATCTTCGTCTACTCGCCGCGGGTCGAGGGCGTGCACCTGCGCTTCGGCTCGGTGGCGCGCGGCGGGCTGCGCTGGTCGGACCGGCTGGAGGACTTCCGCACCGAGATCCTCGGGCTGGTCAAGGCACAGGCGGTGAAGAACGCGGTGATCGTCCCGGTCGGCGCCAAGGGCGGCTTCGTGGTGAAGCGGCCGCCCGCGGCCACCGACGACGCGGCCGCCGACCGGCAGGCGCTCGCCACCGAGGGCGTCCGCTGCTACCGCACCTTCATCGCCGGGCTGCTCGACCTCACCGACAATGTCGACCTCGCCACCGGCGGGGTGCGCCCGCCCGCGCGGGTGGTGCGCCGCGACGGCGACGACGCGTACCTGGTGGTCGCGGCGGACAAGGGCACCGCGCGCTTCTCCGACGAGGCCAACGACGTGGCCAAGCGGTACGGCTTCTGGCTCGGCGACGCCTTCGCCTCCGGCGGCTCGGCGGGCTACGACCACAAGGCCATGGGCATCACCGCGCGCGGCGCATGGGAGAGCGTCAAGCGGCACTTCAGCGAGCTCGGCATCGACACCCAGAGCCAGGACTTCACCGTGGTCGGCGTCGGCGACATGTCCGGCGACGTCTTCGGCAACGGCATGCTGCTCTCCGAGCACATCCGGCTGGTGGCCGCCTTCGACCACCGGCACATCTTCCTCGACCCGGACCCCGTCGCCGCCACCTCCTACGCGGAGCGGCAGCGGATGTTCGAGCTGCCCCGCTCCTCCTGGGCCGACTATGACACCTCGCTGATCAGCGCGGGCGGCGGCGTCTGGGAGCGCACCGTGAAGGCGGTGCCGATCAGCGACCAGGCCAGGCAGGCGCTCGGGCTGCCGGACGGCGTCACCTCGCTCGCCCCGCCGGAGCTGGTGCGCGCCATCCTGAAGGCACCGGTGCAGCTGCTCTGGAACGGCGGCATCGGCACCTACATCAAGGCGAGCAGCGAGTCGAACGCCGACGTCGGGGACAAGTCCAACGACCCGGTCCGGGTGAACGGCAACGAGTTGCGGGTCGACGTGATCGGCGAGGGCGGCAACCTCGGCGTGACCGCGCTCGGGCGGATCGAGTTCTGCCTGGACGGCGGGAAGATGAACACCGACGCGCTGGACAACTCGGCCGGTGTCGACTGCTCCGACCACGAGGTGAACATCAAGGTCCTGCTGGACGGCGTGGTCACCAGCGGCGAGCTGGCCGCGGCCGATCGCAATCCGCTGCTCGCTTCGATGACCGACGAGGTCGCGGAGATGGTGCTGCGCGACAACGTCACGCAGAACATGCTGATGGGCGTCTCGCGCGCCGAGGCGGCGCACATGGTGAGCGTGCACCGCCGACTGCTGGACGATCTGGAGCAGCGGCGCGGGCTGGATCGGGAACTGGAAGCCCTGCCCACCGACCACGAACTGCAACACCGCTACGAGCACCACAGCGGCCTGACCTCGCCCGAGCTCGCCAACCTCATGGCGCACGTGAAGCTGGCGCTCAAGGCCGACCTGCTCGACTCCGACCTGCCGGACATCCAGCACTTCGCGAACCGGCTGCCGCAGTACTTCCCGACCCCGCTGCGCGAGCGCTTCGCCCCGGCCATCAAGCGGCACCGGCTGCGCCGCGAGATCATCACCACGATGGTGGTGAACGAGGTGGTCGACTACGGCGGCATCACCTACGCCTACCGGCTGCGCGAGGAGATCGGCGCGGGCACCACCGACGCGGTGCGCGCCTTCGCCGCGGCGGCGCAGATCTTCGACCTGCCCGCGCTCTGGCAGCGGATCCGGGACTGCGACGCCCCCGCCGCGGTCCGCGACCAGCTGGAACTCGAGACGAAGCGCACACTCGACCGCGCGTCGCGCTGGTTGCTGATCAATCGCCCGCAGCCCATCGCGGTCGGCGCGGAGATCAACCGGTACGCCGCGGGGGTGGCGGAGCTGCGCGAGGCCGCGCCGAACTGGCTGCGCGGCCCGCACGTCGCCAGCCTGACCGAGCAGGCCTCCGACCTGATCGCCCGCGGCGTCCCGGTCGAGCTCGCCACCGAGGTGTTCGGCCTGCTCAACCTGTATCCGCTGCTCGACATCCTGGACATCGCGGACATCGTCAACCGGGACGGCGACGAGGTCGGCGCGCTGTACTACGCGCTGAACGAGCACCTGAAGATCGACTGGCTGCTCGCCGCGGTGAGCAGCCTGGAGCGCGGCGATCGCTGGCACGCGCTGGCCCGGCTCGCGCTGCGCGACGATATGTACGGTTCGCTCCGTTCGCTCACCATGGACGTGCTCAGCGGGTCGGAGCCGGACGAGGAGCCGATGCACAAGATTGCATACTGGGAGTCGAGGAATCAGTCCCGCCTCGGGCGCGCCCGGGCGGCACTGGCCGAACTGTTCGAGTCCGGCACCCACGACCTCGCCACCCTCTCGGTTGCGGCGCGGCAGGTCCGAAGCATGGTGAGCGGCGTGGGTGCGTAATCGGAGGTATCAAGGGTGACCAGCGTCGATGTGCGCGATCGTGGCCGTAGTGTCCCGGGGGCTGCGCAGCTCCCGCTCCGTTTCCACGCGAAGGTGGATATCCGCTGGTCCGACATGGACGTCTTCCAGCACGTGAACCACGCCAGGATGGTCACGCTGCTGGAGGAGGCGCGGATTCCGTGGCTCTTCGAGGACGGGCGGCCGACCGCGGCCATGCGGGAGGGCTGCGTCCTGGTCGACCTGCACGTTCGGTACCGCGGGCAGCTGCGGCACGAGGACACGCCGCTCGATATCGCCATGCACATCACCCAGCTGCGGGCGGTCGACTTCACCATCGGGTACGAGGTCAGGGCGGCGGGCGCCGCGCCGGGCTCGCCCCCGGCGGTGACGGCGTCGACGCAGATCGCCGCGTTCGACATCAGGACGCAGCGGCTGCGCAGGCTGACCGAGGCGGAGCGCGGCTACCTCGCGGAATGGATGGGGTGACCCGCTGACCGGCGACCAGCGGGTCCTGCACGTCGCCGACCCGGCGGAGCGGGAGAACCTCGCGACCTTCGCGAATCGGGCGGTCCGGCTGGATCCGGCGGCGGTGATCCGGCTGCGCAGGCGCGGGCCGGAGCTGGTCTCGGCCTGGGCCGCGACCGGCTTCGAGACGCTCGCGGTACGGACGGTTTCCGCCGATCTCGCGCTGGACGACGTGACCGTCTCCGCCGATCTGCTGCTCAACGGGCTCGGCACCGGGCTCCCCATCGACCTCGGGTACTCGCTCGACTCCGCCTGGCGCGGCGCGCTGCCGCCCGGCGACGGGTGGGCGCACGTGGACGACGTGCCCGCGCGGACGCTAGTCGAGTTGGCCGAGCGCGGGGTGGCGGTGGCCAGGGAGCACGGGAGCGGGCACGGGCCGCCCGCCTCGCTGCTCGACCAGCCGGTGCTCACCGTCTCCGGTGCGGGCCTGGAGGTCGCGGTGCCCATGCGGGTGGTGTTTGCGCTCACCGCCATGGACTTCATTCCGCACTCCGGGGAGAAGGCGGATCCGCGGCGCATCTCCTCCGGGGAGATCGTGCGGGTGCGCAGTGCGCGCACCTGGCTCCGGATCGACGCCCGCTACGGGTCGGTCGCCCGCAGGCACGGCGGCGGGATCCCCCTGCTCCCCAGCTGAGCCGGCTGCGTCCGCCCACGCCGCTCCGGCTGCGGCGCCCTGCCCGCTGCGGCCGCGACGAGCGAGATCCGCCCTGGTCAGGCGACGCCGAGCAGCCTGAGTCCGGCGGTGGTTCCGGCGGCGGCGAGGATCACCACGAGCAGCGGCGCCCGGCGCCAGGCGAGGACGCCCGCGACCGCGACTCCGGCGGGCAGCGCGAGCCCGATGCGCTCGCCGAGCGGGAACGTCTGCGTCGCCATCATGGCGGCGAGCAGCACCACCGCGGCGATCTCCAGCAGCTCGGTGACCCGCGCCGGGAAGCGGACCCGCTCGCGCAGCACCGGCCCCGCCGCGCGCAGCGCGTAGGTGCCCGCCGCCAGTGCGGCCATCCCGGCGATCAACACGGCGCGGGTTCCCGCGAGCCGCGGGCGGGCCGGGCGACCAGCAGTCCGGCAAGGGCGACCAGGACGGGGAGCCCAGCGGGGAGGAACGGGGTGCAGGCGACGGCTGCCGCGGCGCCGGTGAGTGCGGCGCGTCGGGTCCGGGGCTGTGTCAGCGCGGGGAGGATGAGGGCGAGCAGGACGGCGGGGAAGACGGCGTCCAGCCCGAAGGCCGCGGTGTTCGGCACCAGGGTGCCGACGAGCGCGCCGAGCGCGGCGCCGACGGGCCAGGCCACCAGAACCCCGACTCCGCCGAGCCAGTAGGCGGCCCGCCGCCGGTCCGGCTCGGTCTCGGCGACCGCCAGCGCGACCGCCTCGTCGTTCATGACGTGCACGCCGAGCAGCCGCCGCGCCCCGCGCCCGACCACGTCCGGCACCGCGAGGCCGTAGGGCAGGTGCCTGGTGTTGACCAGCAGCCCGGCCAGCACGGCCGCGACGACACTGCCGCCCGCCCCGACGATCCCGACGAACAGGAACTCCGACCCGCCCGCCAGCACCAGCACCGAGAGCAGCATCGGCACCCACGCGGGCAGCCCGGCCGCGACCGCGGTGGCCCCGTAGGAGACGCCGATGACGCCGACCGCCAGGCACACCGCGACGATGCCGCGCAGCGTGCCGCGGTCCAGCACATCGGGGACGAGTGTTCGCCATATCGAACGCATGACTTTTATACTGAACGCCCGGCGGCCTGTTCGTCAACGTGCCCCGCCCCGTGGTTTCCTAGGGCGCATGGCAGGCCCCGACCCCGCACCCGCCCCGCCGCAGGCGGCGATCGCCGCCGCCCTGCGCCGCGAGCGCACCAGGGCCGGGCTCTCGCTGAGCGAGGTCGCGCACCGCGCCGGGATCGCCAAATCCACCCTCTCGCAGCTGGAATCGGGCGCGGGAAACCCCAGCCTGGAGACGCTGTGGGCGCTCTGCGTCGCCCTGGACATGCCGTTCTCCCGGCTGCTCGACCCGCCGCGCCCCGCGGTGCAGGTGATCCGGGCGGGGGAGGGCCCGATGGTCGCCTCCGCCGAGGCCGACTACCGGGCGACGCTGCTGGCCGCGGGCCCGGTGAACTCGCGCCGCGACCTGTTCCGGATCGCGAGCGAGCCAGGGCACGCCCGGGACTCCGCCCCGCACCTCCCCGGCGTGGTCGAGCACATCCTGCTCGCCGCGGGCCGCGCGCTGGCCGGGCCGACCGGGGAGCCGGTGGAGCTGGCCCCCGGCGACTACATCTCCTACCCGGGCGACCGCCCGCACGTCTTCGAGGCGCTGGAGCCGGGGACCTGGGCGCTGCTCGTGGTCGAGTACACCTGACTCAGGCGGCGCCCTCGCCCAGGTACTGCAGCCACTGCGGGTCCAGCTCGGCGGTGGTGGAGAGCAGCCGCCAGTGCGGCCCCTTGGGCGAGACCAGCGGGGCGCGCAGCACCCAGCCCAGCTCGCTGAGCATCTTGTCGGCCTTGCGGTGGTTGCACGGCGCGCAGCTGGCCACGCAGTTCTCCCACGAGTGCTCGCCGCCGCGGCTGCGCGGGATCACGTGGTCGATGGTCTCGGCCTTGCCGCCGCAGTAGCCGCAGCGGTAGCGGTCGCGGTGCATGAGCGCGGCCCTGGTCATCGGGACCCTGGCGCGGTAGGGGACGCGGACGTAGGTGCGCAGCCGGATGACCGAGGGGACGGCGACCGCGGACTCGGCGGAGTGCACCACCGTGCTCTCCGCGGCCTGGTGCACCGGGTCGGCCTTCCCGCAGATCAGCAGGACGACGGCGCGCCGGGCGGAGAGCGCGGTGAGCGGTTCGTAGGTGGCGTTCAGCAGCAGCACCCGGCGCTTCAACCAACTGGGAGCCTCGGGCGGCGGGGCCGATCGCAGGACCGGGACGTGGCCGGTGGGGTGATGCGAACCCGGATATCGTTCGGACAGGATGTGCAGCGGAGTGGCCCCCGACCCACGAGCGTGGACGTCGGCGGGCTGGAGTTGTCGGTGCCCACGCGCCTCTGCGGACCGGGCGCCGTGCCGCTGCTTCATCGGGAGACCTCGATTTCATGATTGGCAGGATCATGTGTTATCTCGGCTGAGACTGCTCCCCAGTTGACCACGGTTCCCCCTGGATTGCACGGTGATTTCGCGCAATCTCCGGTGAACGGCGGCTGAAGGGCGCGGGGCGGGGTACCCACCGTGGCGGTGCGGGGCCGTGGCGGCGCGGTGCGGCGGAACCCGGCAGAATGGAGCCGCGGAACCGCACCCGAACCAGCCCGAGAGGACCCATGACTTCCGGCGAGCAACCAGCGACGTCGTTCTACGCGGAGATCGGCGGCGCGGAGACGTTCCGGCGGATCCTGGCCGGCTTCTACCGCGAGGTGGCCGCCGACCCGGTGCTCCGGCCGATGTACCCGGAGGAGGACCTGGGTCCGGCCGAGCGCAGGCTGCTGATGTTCCTGGAGCAGTACTGGGGCGGCCCGCGCACCTACTCCGACGAGCGCGGCCACCCCCGGCTGCGGATGCGGCACATGCCGTACCGGATCGGCCCGATCGAGCGGGACGCCTGGCTGCGCTGCATGCGCACCGCGGTCGCCGAGATCGAGCCCGCGGTGCTGGACGACCGGCACCGCGCGCAGCTGCTCGACTACCTGGAGATGGCCGCGAACTCGCTGATGAACGCGGAGTGGTGAGCGCCGCTCCGGCGAGCGTGCTGTCCGATTCTTCGGCACTATGGCGGGTGTGACTGTCTCCCCCGCAGAATCGACCCCCTGGTGGAAGTCGGCCGTCTTCTACCAGGTGTACCCGCGCTCGTTCGCCGACTCGGACGGCGACGGGGTCGGTGACCTCGGCGGCATCCGGGAGCACCTCGACTACCTGGCCGAGCTCGGCATCGACGCGCTGTGGATCTGCCCGGTCATGCGCTCGCCGATGGCCGACGGGGGCTACGACGTCGCCGACCCGCGCGACATCGACCCGCTCTTCGGCGGCCTGCCCGCGATGGAGGCGCTGATCACCGCCGCGCACGAGCGCGGCATCCGGGTCACCATGGACCTGGTCCCGAACCACACCAGCAGCGAGCACGCCTGGTTCCTGGAGGCGCTGGCCGCGGGGCCGGGCAGCCTCGAGCGCGCCCGCTACATCTTCCGGGACGGCCGCGGCGCCGACGGCTCCGAGCCGCCGAACAACTGGCCGAGCATCTTCGGCGGCCCGGCCTGGACCAGGATCGTGGAGCCGGACGGCACCCCCGGCCAGTGGTACCTGCACATCTTCGCCGCCGAGCAGCCCGACCTGAACTGGGAGAACGCCGACGTCGTCGCCGATTTCGAGCAGACCCTGCGGTTCTGGCTGGACCGCGGTGTGGACGGCTTCCGGATCGACGTGGCGCACGGCATGGCCAAGCCGGACGGGCTGCCGGACATGGCGCGGGTGGACACCAAGATGCTCATCCACGACGACAACGACCCGCGCTTCAACAACCCGGGCGTGCACGACATCCACCGGCGCATCCGCAAGGTGATCGACGAGTACCCGGGCGCGGTCAGCATCGGTGAGGTCTGGGTGGACGACAATGTCCGCTTCGGCGAGTACGTGCGCCCGGACGAGCTGCACCTGGCCTTCAACTTCCGGCTGGCCGAGACTTCCTTCGAGGCCGCCGACATCCGGGACGCGGTGGAGAACTCGCTGGCCGCGGTGGCCCCGGTCGGCGCGACCCCCACCTGGACGCTCTCCAACCACGACATCGAGCGCGAGGTCACCCGGTACGGCGGCGGCGCGGCGGGCGTCGCGCGGGCGCGGGCGATGGCGCTGCTCGAGCTGGCGCTGCCCGGCGTGGTCTTCGTCTACAACGGAGCCGAGCTGGGGCTGCCGAACGTGGACGACCTGCCGGACGAGGTGCTGCAGGACCCGGTCTGGGAGCGCACCGGGCACGCCGAGCGCGGCCGCGACGGCTGCCGGGTGCCGCTGCCGTGGTCGGGGGCGGCGCCGCCGTTCGGGTTCACCGCGGGGGCGGAGAGCTGGCTGCCGATTCCGGCGGCCTGGGCCGACCGCACCGTGGAGGCGCAGCGCGGGCAGCCCGGCTCCACGCTGGAGTTCTACCGGGCGGCGCTCGCGCTGCGCGGGTCGCGGCCGGAGTTCGTCCCCGACGGGCTGGAGTGGCTGGACGGGCCGCGCGACACCGTCGCGGTGCGCAGGCCGGGCGGGCTGACCTGCGTGCTGAACGCCTCGAGCGCGCCGATCGCGCTGCCCGCGGGGGAGGTGCTGCTGGCCAGCGGGGCGCTCGCGGACGGCGCGCTGCCGCCGGACACCGCCGCCTGGCTGGTCTGACGGTGGGTCGGGGGAGGAACTACTACACAGGATCGGATATCTTGTAACTCGTGAGCATTCTGGAGACTGTGCTGATTTTCGGCGGTATTCCGCTGGTGATCTACGGTGCGATCGCCGGCCTGTCGTACCTCGGCAAGCCGCTGCCCGGGGAGAAGCCCGCGCACTACGAACTCGGCCAGCCGTGGACGCAGGACCCGGTGCTGTGGAGTGCCACCGACGAGGTGATCGGGCACGGGCACCACGGTGGGCACGGCGCCACCGCGGAACTGATCGGAGGCCGGGCAAGTGGCAAGTTCTAAGTGGCCCGCGGTGGTCGAGACCGACCTGCCGCACGGGTACGCGCTGACCAGCAGCGGCCGGGTCTCCGGGGTGCACGACCCGGCCACCGAGTTCAGGAAGCCGCCGTTCACCGATGCCGAGCGGGTGGCGCTGGACAATGCGCTCACCGAGGCGACCAGGGCCACCGCGGTGCGGTTCACCGTCTACATCGGTGATCTCGGCGGCGATCCGGCGGCGGGCGCGGACGCGCTCCTCCCGACCGTCCCCGATGCCGAGCGGGCGGTGCTCATCGCCGTCTCGCCGAACGACCGCGCGATCGAGGTGCGCTCCGGGCGCGAGATCGAGGACCGGGCCAACGACCGGGTCTGCCAGCTCGGGGTCACCGCCGCCTCCAGCTCGTTCCGCCAGGGGCAGCTGATCGACGGGCTCGTCTCCGCCGTCCGCGTCATGGCGGCCGCCATCGGCCGCTGACCCGGCCGAGTCTCTCGGCGCTACCGCGCCGAAAGGTCCCGCGCTGACCGGCGTGCGGCTGGGGCCGCTGCGTAGCAGCATTCTTCCGCGTCCGGCGCGGTCCGTGAGGACCGCGC